>JACQTM010000390.1 GCA_016210825.1 Hyphomicrobiales bacterium | reverse complement strand
GCGTCGACGCGCTGGAGAAAAAGGCGAAGGGCGGCGACAAGGAAGCCAAGGAGGCGAAAGAAACGCTCGACCTCATTAATCGCGCGCTGACGCTGCTACGCGCCGGCAAGCCTGCGCGCCTGCTGGAGCGAAAGGCCGAGGAAGAAAAAGCCTTCGCCGCGCTAGGCCTGTTGACCTCGAAGCCGGTACTCTATGTCTGCAACGTGGACGAAGCGTCGGCTGCGAGCGGAAATGATTTTTCGCGCAAGGTCGAGGCACGCGCGAAATCGGAGGACGCCGGCAGCGTTGTCATTTCGGCCAGGATCGAGGCCGAGATCGCCGTGCTCTCGCGCGTGGAGCGCGCCGAGTACTTGGCCGCAATCGGACTAAAAGAGCCTGGACTCGATCGGCTAATCCGCGCCGGCTATGCGCTGCTCGATCTCGTCACCTTCTTTACCGCCGGCCCAAAGGAAGCGCATGCCTGGACCGTGACGCGCGGCACCCGCGCACCGCAGGCAGCCGGCACGATCCATACCGATTTCGAGCGTGGGTTCATCCGCGCGGAGACCATCACCTATGGCGACTATGTCGCGCTCGGCGGCGAAGCCGGCGCCCGTGACGGCGGCAAGCTGCGGCTTGAAGGCAAGGATTACGTCGTGGCCGACGGCGATGTGATGCATTTCCGCTTCGCCACGTGACGATTGAAATTCTCGCTGGGCAGTCATCCACGGCGCGCGGTTGACGCGCAATGGTACCGGCGGCTACGGATCGTCATTCGACACCTCCCGCGCAAACCGTGCCCAAGCATTATTTCGAAGACTTTACCCCCGGCCGCGTCGATGAATTCGGCCCGCGTCTCGTCACCCGCGAGGAGATCGTGGCGTTTGCCGCCGAATTCGATCCGCAACCGGTGCACCTCGACGAGGAGGCGGCGCGCGCGACCATGCTCGGCGGGCTTTCGGCTTCTGGGTGGCATACCTGCGCCATCGGCATGCGCATGATCGCCGATGGCTTCATGGCCGACTCGGCATCGATGGGATCGCCGGGCATCGAGGAAGTGCGGTGGCAGCGTCCGGTTCGGCCGGGTGACCATCTGACACTACGTTGCACGGTCCTCGAAACTCGCGTGATGAAAAGCCGGCCGGCATGGGGGCTTGTCCGTTTCCGATTTGAAATTCTCAATCAGGCCGGCGACTGCGTCATGACGCAGACCAACGTCAATATGTTCGGCCGGCGGACGCACGAGGCTGCGTCGTGATCTATCTTGAGGATGTTCGCATCGGCGATAAGGCCGATCTTGGCCGTCACACGTTCACCGCCGGCGAAATCAAATCTTTCGCTAAGCGTTTCGATCCGCAGCCATTTCATCTCGATGAGACCGCGGCGGCTCGCTCGCATTTCGGCCGCCTCTGCGCCTCGGGATGGCACACGGCGGCAGTGCTGATGCGGCACAAGATCGCGTATCTCCAACGGCAGGAAGCCGAGCAGCGGGTACGCGGGGAGCCGTTAGCCGGATATGGTCCTTCACCCGGATTTCGCGATCTTAAGTGGCTCAAGCCGGTCTATGCCGGAGATACCCTCACATACGCAACTGAGCCAATGGAGACGCGAGTGTCGGAAAGCCGGCTTGGCTGGGGCCTTATGTTCTCGCTCAACACCGGCATAAATCAGAACGGCGAGCTGGTATTCTCGTTCATCAGCATCGAATTCGTTGAGCGGCGACCCCGTTGATGCGCGCATGACCACCACCGCCAGTATTCGATCCGACGCGCCCGCTGCATTGGAAGGCGGCAAGCACGCCAGGCGCCGCGCGTTCGGTGTCGCTTGCGGCGCGCATGCGCTGCACGACGGCTATACCGACCTCATCTACGTCATGCTGCCGGTTTGGCAGGCGGAATTCGGTTTGAGCTATGCGGCGGTTGGCTTGCTGCGCGGACTTTTCGCCGGCACCATGGCAAGTTTTCAGATTCCCTCCGGCCTGCTCGCCGAGCGTCTCGGTGCGCCGCTCGTTCTCGCCGGCGGCACGGCTTTGGCCGCGCTCGGCTATTGCCTTGCCGGCGCAAGCGCGGGATTTGTCATGCTGCTCATCGCGCTGTTCATCGGCGGGCTCGGCGCGAGTACGCAACATCCGATCGCATCCGCCCTCGTCGCCCGTGCATTCTCCGACGTGCACTCATTGAAAGCGCTCGGCGGCTACAATTTCGCGGGCGACCTCGGCAAAATGACATTGCCTGCCGCCGTAGCCCTGATGCTGACAGTGTTGCCCTGGCGGCCAGCGCTCGCAATCGCGGGCGCACTCGGTTTTGCGGCCGCCGTAATCATATTTCTGTTGATGCCGCGCTACGGTACTGAGCAGCATCTTGCGCCCGATGCGGCCGCGAATGAAACAGCATCAATCGCGCCAAAACCGCGCAACCGGCGCTGGTTTCCGACATTACTTTTTATCGGTGTTCTCGACAGCGCAACGCGCATGGGTTTTCTCACGTTCCTGCCATTCATGCTCGAGGCGAAAGGTGCGAGCTTGCCAACCATCGGGCTTGCGCTCACCCTCGTCTTCGCCGGCGGCGCCGTGGGCAAGCTTGCCTGCGCCTTCATCGGCGCGCGCATCGGCACGATCGCGATCGTTTGTCTCACCGAAGTGATGACGGCCGGCCTTATTCTCGCTTTGCTGCCGATGCCGCTCGAAGCGACTGTGATTGCGTTGCCGGTCCTCGGCATCGCGCTCAACGGCACTTCGTCGGTGCTGTACGGCTCGGTGCCCGATCTGGTCGATGCCGACCGGCGAACCCGCGCCTTCGGGATTTTCTACACCGGAACGATCGGTGCCGGTGCGGTCGCGCCGGTTCTCTACGGCCTCGTCGGCGACGCTTTCGGAGTAAACGGCGCGGTCGTGACCCTTGCCGTGGTGGTTTTGGTCACCGTGCCGCTGGTACTGTCGTTGAAATCCGCCTTCGCCGCGCCAAGAACAGTCTAACGCCAATCACCGAGCACGCTCTGCACAAGCGCAAGCGCTGCAACCGCAGCCGTGTCGGCGCGCAGGATCCGCGGCCCGAGCGAGAGCCGTACCACGTTCGGACGCCGCAGTAGTTGCGCGCGCTCGTCCTCGGCAAAGCCGCCTTCGGGCCCGATGAGGACTGCGAGCGGCATCGGGCCACCGCTGCGCAGGGTGGACAACGCCGCGAGCGGTCCTGCAGTCTCGGCATCCTCGTCGCAGAATATCAGCACGCGATTTGGCGAAAGCACATCGATCGCACGACTGAGAGCCAACGGCTCCGCGATCTCCGGTAACGTCAAGATGCCGCATTGCTCGGCGGCCTCGATGGCATTCGCGCGAATTCGGTTGAGATTAACCCGCGCGACCTGGGCGTGGCGTGTGAGCACTGGCGCGAGCCGCGAGACGCCGAGCTCGACCGCCTTCTGCACCATGTAATCCAGCCGGGCATGCTTGAGCGGCGCAAACAGGTAATGCAGATCACACGGTGGTGTTTGTTTTCGCGCCTGTTCGCCGATGTGCAAAGCCGCCGCGCGCTTGCCTGCGCGGTCCAGGTTGGCGCGCCATTCACCCTCGCGGCCATTAAAGGCGAGCACACCATCGCCCGGCTTGAGGCGAAGCACATTGAACAGATAATTGGCTTGCCCGGGGTCGAGGGAAATCACGCCGCCTGGCGTAAGCGGCGCATCGACATAAAGCCGCGGAATGCGGAATTCATAACGGGCCATGACATTTCGCCCCCTGCCCGACCGGCTTTACCCGCTCGACCTTGGCGGCGCCAGCGGGCAAAATTAGGCTTAAAATGAATCGCCGCGTTGTCGCCGGATTTGGCGTATGTGGATAGGAGTGAGAACATTGTCTGCGGCACCCGCAAGCCGCGATTCCACGTCCGGGAGGGAACCCACCATGAGGCTCGCGCGCACCCTTGTGCTCGCCGTTGCATTCGCGGCAGCCACCCCTGCCGTGGCAATGGCCCAGTTCACGCCGATTCCGAACGCGGCGCAGACGCCGCCGGGAGGCGGGGGGCAACCGGCATGCGCGAAGGATTTCCTGCCGATTCGCGAAAACACGGAAAAAGCGGCGGCGGCAATCAAGGTCGCAACTGAAAAAAAACCTCCGTTGGCTGAGGTTTGCAAACTATTCAATGCGTTTATGGCCGCGGAAACCAAAATGTTGAAGTTCATGGAGACAAACAACGTTTGGTGTGGCATTCCCCCGCAAGCGATTGAGCAAGTCAAAACCAACCATGCGAAGGTCGGTCAAGTGCGTAAGAAAGTTTGCGATGCAGCCAAGGGCGGCGGAACCGCCGGTGCACCGCCGCCGCCCAGTCTGAGTGACGCGCTCGGCACGACACGCGTGCCCGATGCCACGACGACAACGACCAAGAGCGGTGGCGGCACTTTCGACACGCTCACCGGTAATCCGCTGGCGCGATGAATGAAAGCACCGGACGCGTCGCCGATGCGACCGGGAATTGGGTCGATGGTCTAGCACCGGCTTGGTCACGGCCCTACCTGCGGCTCGCGCGGCTCGACCGCCCAATCGGCTCGTGGCTTTTGCTGATGCCGTGCTGGTGGTCGGTTGGGATTGCCGGCGTTGCCGCGCGCGAAGCGATGCCAAACGTCTGGCACATCGTGCTGTTCTTTATCGGCGCCTTCGCCATGCGCGGAGCCGGCTGCACCTGGAATGATCTCGTCGATCGTGATCTCGACGCCCGTGTTGAACGGACGCGGTCGCGGCCAATTCCTTCAGGCCAAGTAACGGTGGCGCAGGCGGCTGCATTTTTAATACTGCAGGCCTTGGTTGGGCTCGCCGTATTGCTGCAATTCAATAGCTTCACCATCGTGACCGGGATCGTGTCGCTTTCGACTGTCGTGGTCTATCCATTCCTGAAGCGCGTCACTTACTGGCCGCAAATCGGGCTCGGACTCGCCTTTTCATGGGGGGCGCTCATGGGTTGGCCGGCCGCGTTCGGTCGGCTCGATGCACCGGCTTTCATTCTTTACGCCGGTTCGATCTGCTGGGTGATCGCCTATGACACGATATACGCCCACCAGGATCGCGAGGACGATGCGCTGATTGGGATCAAATCAACGGCAATCCTGTTTGCGCAAAACACAAAACCAATGCTCGCGGCTTTTTATTCGGCAGCCGTCGTTCTGATCGGCATCGCCGGTTGGCTGGCTGACGCCGGCTTCATCTTCGCTCTCGCCCTTGCTGTATTCGCCGTGCATCTCGCCTGGCAGGTGCGGCGCCTCGATATTTCCGATCCCGACAATTGCCTGATGCTGTTCAAATCGAACCGCAATGCCGGATTGATCCTGTTCGCAGGGCTGCTGCTCGACGCGGCTATTCGTTTCGTTTGAAAAATTAGCTGCGCGCGATGATCTCGCGCTCGCCGCGATGAACCTCGGTGGCGGCATCGCGATGGCCCGGCTGTCGTCGCAGCATGATCATCGGCCGCCGTTTACGGATCGCCGTTCGCCGCCGCCGCCGGCAGGCAGGTTTGCCGAGGCGGACCCGGCCGATGCAGGGGTAGGGTGGCTGCAATGCGCCGTCGCCGCGCGCGACCAGCAACGGCAAACCGAGCACGCGTGCCCAGGATTGCCAGACCGCTAAAACGTCTTCGCTGTCGGCGGCGGTGAAAAGCGGCACGGACAGTGCATGATCGCGATGTTCGAGGCAGACCGTGATCGCGCCCGGCGGTTCGTTACCGGACGTATTCAGCCGGATGGCAATGCCGAGGAAGGCTGCGACCGGTACACCGACCGCCATGCGCATCCCGTGCACGGCGCGGCGCAAGATCACCCGCTCGCGATGAAGCTCGATCTGACGAACATGCCCGTCCGCCCCGGCATCGTTGGCCGAAAAACGGACGGGCAGTGCGAAGGGGTCGAGCCGCAGCGCGCGGCTCGACCCGGCAGGCGTTGTCCCGCCGGCTTCCATTTGACGCCTCGAAGGCTGCTCCCCGCCGGACTATTGCTGCCCGGTCATGGGCGCGAGAATGCCGCAAAGCTTTCGGGATTTGCTTAAGGGACCTGGTTAATTGCGCTTAACGCCGTCACCCTTTGCCGCGCATGATTGATGCCGTGTTGCGAACCATGATTGACGCAACCTTGCCGGAATGAACGTAATTTCCGAGCATTGCCTAAAAGCTTCGACTTGTCAGGGAGCTAGCGGCAGCCTACATCAAGCCCCATCGATGTCCTCCCTGCTCGATCAAACCGCCCTGACCGATATCGCCGAACGCCTCGTCGCGGCCGCGCGCGCCGCCGGCGCCGATGCCGCGGACGCGGTCACGGTGCGCTCGGTCTCGCTATCGGTGGAAGTGCGCGACGGCGCGGTCGAGGAATCCGAGCGCGCCGAGGGCAACGACATCGGTCTGCGCGCTTTTATCGGGCGCAAGCAGGCTGTCGTCTCAACCAACGATCTTGCTTTGAGCGGCATCGCAGCGCTTGCCGAGCGTGCGGTCGCAATGGCGCGCGCCGCGCCCGAGGACCGCTTCGCGGGCCTGGCCGATCCGACTTTGCTGGTCCGCGATATTCCCGATCTTGATCTCGTCGATCCCGACATTCCCGCTGTCGAGACGCTCGAAGCGCGCGCCCGCGCGGCGGAAACGGCGGGCCTCGCCGTCAAGGGCGTGAGCAAATCCGGCGGTGCGTCGGCGTCGGCTGGCATCGGCGGCATGGTGCTTGTCACCAGCACCGGATTTTCCGGCGCCTATCTCGGCTCGCGTCATGGGATTTCGATGATGGCGATCGCGGGCGACGGCACTGCCATGGAGCGCGACTACGATTTCTCCTCGGCGTTGCATGCGTCCGATCTCGACGCGGCTGAAACCGTCGGCCGCAAGGCCGGTGAGCGCGCGGCGGAACGGCTTAATCCGCGCAAGGTCACGACCAAGCGTGTACCGGTGATATTCGATCCGCGCGTAGCGGGCTCGCTCATCGGGCATCTCGCGAGTGCGATCAACGGCAGCGCAATCGCGCGTAAAACAAGCTTTCTGAAGGACAAGCTGGGATCGCAGCTGTTTGGCCGCGGAATCCGCATCGTGGACGATCCGCTGCGGCCGCGCGGCCTGCGTTCGCGTCCATTCGACGGCGAGGGCGTCGCCGGGCGAAAGCTTTCGATCGTTAATGACGGCGTGCTGATCACGTGGCTGCTCGATTGCGCCACGGCACGCGAACTTAACCTCGCAACGACCGGTCACGCCCAGCGCGGGGTGTCGTCCACGCCATCGCCAGGCCCGACCAATTTGCATTTGGAACCCGGTACGATGACGCCGGAAGCGTTGATCGCCGACGTTACTGACGGCTTCTACGTAACAGATCTAATTGGCATGGGCGTGAGCACGGTGACCGGCGATTACAGTCGCGGCGCCGCGGGTTTCTGGATCGAGAACGGCAAGCGCACTTACCCCGTAAGCGAGGTTACGATCGCCGGGCATCTCTCCGATATCTTTCGAACATTGACTCCCGCGAACGACTTGACGTTTCGCTACGGCACCAACGCGCCAACATCGCGCGTGGAGGGATTGACCGTTGCCGGCCACTGAGCTTCACAGCGCGAATGTCCTTGCCGGTGAGCATATTGCCGCCGCCTTGCGCGAAGCGGGCGCGCTGGCGCTGAAGACATTCCGCGGCAATGTAAGAAGCTGGACCAAGGGCGGCGCCTCGCCGGTGTGCGAGGCCGACATCGCGGTCGATCACTTCCTGCGCGGACGTTTGGCTGGTGCCGCGCCCAATTACGGTTGGCTCTCGGAAGAGAGCAAGGATGATCCCGCACGCCTCGATGCGAAGCGCGTGTGGGTGGTCGATCCGATCGATGGCACCCGCGCCTATCTCGCCGGTTACGATGACTGGTCGATTTCCGCCGCCCTCGTGGATAATGGACGGCCCGTGGCAGGCGCCATCTACGCGCCAGTGCATGATGAAATGTTCACCGCAGTGGCCGGTGAAGGTGCGCGACGCAATGGAATACCGGTCGGCGCCAGCACGGGCGACGATCTCAGCGGTGCGCGCATCGCTGGACCGCGAAGCTATCTCGATCGCATTGCTACGCTCGCCCCGCAAATCAGAAAAATGCCAAAAATCCATTCCCTGGCACTGCGCTTCGTGCGCGTGGCCCAGGGTGCGCTCGATGTGGCTTTTGCCTCGGTCAGCAGCCACGACTGGGACCTTGCGGCGGCCGATCTTTTGGTGCACGAAGCCGGCGGCGCGCTAACGACGTTTACGGGGGAACGCGTGCAATACAACCGACCCGAACCGGTGCATGAGGCTCTCCTCGCCGCAGGCCACGTCCGTCACCGGGCGATGCTTGCGCTGGTGCGCGGTCGCGGTGCTGAGTTCAAGTGATCATAACCTCGCCGCGAACCGCCCGAGCAAGAGCTGTACGGTTAAGGGATTCGAGCTATGTCCAAAAGAGCCGCACCGAGCAAGCAGCTCTTGCATTTGGTGTTTGGCGGCGAGATCGGCCGTCTCGATTCAATTGAATTCAAGAATCTCGACAAGCTCGACATCGTTGGGATCTATCCAAGCTACGCGAGCGCCTATAATGCGTGGAAGGCGAGGGCGCAGCAGACCGTCGATAATGCGCATATGCGCTATTTCATCGTTCACCTGCACCGGCTGCTTGACCCGGGGAGCGGTGGGCAGCAAGCCACACGCTGAACGAGTGATCCTGCGCGCATGCGGCCGTTATCAATGAAACGGATCATGGCCTCGCGGCCCGTGCAGCGGGCGATCGGCATCACCGGCGCGGAATATCTGCGCTTCGTCTCGATGACGACAAAGTTTGTGGTTGAGCCATCTGATATCTATGATCGCGTTACGCCCGATCTGCCGGTCATTCTTGCGATGTGGCACGGGCAACATTTCCTCATGCCGTTCGTTAAACTGCCTCACCATCGTGCCAAAGTTCTGATCTCGCGCCACCGCGACGGCGAGGTCAACGCCATCGCGGCGGAGTGGCTGGGCGTCGAGACCATTCGCGGCTCGGGCCATCATGGCAATGGCCACCACAAAGGCGGGGTTACGGCGTTCATGCAAATGGTCGAAGCCCTGAAGGACGGTTACAACATGGCGCTGACCGCGGACGTACCCAAGGTCGCGCGTGTCGCCGGCCTCGGCATCGTCATGCTCGCGCGCGCCTCCGGGCGGCCAATCTATCCCGTCGCGATCGCAACGCGGAATCGTTACGAAGTCAACAATTGGGATCGCACCGCGATCAATCTTCCATTCGGCCGCGGCGGCGTCGTGGTCGGTTTACCGATCAGCGTGGCGGCGGACGCCGACGACGTCGCGCTCGAAGCCGCGCGCCGTGCGGTCGAAGCGGCACTCAACGACGTCACCGTGCGCGCTTATGCGCTGGCGGATCGCCCGCGTGGAGGCACGCATGGGTGAGCGGCTGCCGCTCACTTTACATTTCTACCGCTTGATGTCCGCGGCGGCGACGCCGTTGTCCGTATTGTTGCTGGCCAGCCGTAAGCGGCATGGCAAGGAACATCCCACGCGCGTCTGCGAACGGCGCGGCGTGAGCCAGATTCGCCGGCCTTCGGGTCCGCTCGTCTGGGTACATGGCGCAAGTGTCGGCGAATTCCTTACCGTCGTACCGATGATCCACCGCATCCGCGCTCATGGTTTTCATGTTCTCGTCACCACCGGCACAGTCACATCCGCCGAGGTCGCGCGCACCCGCCTTCCCTCCGGTTGCGTCCACCAATTCGCGCCGCTCGACGCGCCACGCTTTGCTGGACGCTTTCTCGATCACTGGCGGCCCGATTTGGCGATTTTCGTGGAATCGGATCTCTGGCCCAATCTCATCATCGGCGCATCGTCGCGATCGGTCCCGATGATCGTCGTCAACGGCCGCGTCTCCGAGCGATCCTTCCGGCGCTGGCAGCGCGCGCCGGCGACCATCCGGGCTTTGCTTGAGCGGTTCGACCTGTGCCTCGCGCAATCCAAAATCGATGCCGATCGCTACGCCGCGCTCGGCGCGGCGCATGTGGACATCAGCGGCAATCTCAAGCTCGATGTACCGGCGCCGCAAGTTGACGACGAAAAGCTCGGCGCGTTGACCGCCGTTATCGGGTCGCGCCGCGTGCTTGGCGCCGCTTCTACCCATCCTGGCGAGGATATGGCGGTGATCGAAGCGCATCGGCACCTGCGCCGTGAATTCCCAGGATTACTGACCATCATCGCACCGCGCCATCCGGAACGCGGAATGCAGATCGCCGATGCCGCCACAGCCGCTCGGCTCTCGCCCGCATTGCGTTCGCGCCGCCAGCTCCCTGATGCGCACACTGAAATTTATGTGGCCGACACCATCGGCGAACTCGGTCTGCTTTACCGGCTGGCATCGGTTGTGTTCATGGGCGGATCGCTGGTGGAACATGGCGGGCAAAATCCAATTGAGGCGATAAAACTCGGCGCCGCGGTGCTTCACGGTCCGCATGTCTGGAACTTCGCCGAGGTGTATACCGCGCTCGATGCCGCGCGCGGGGCCGCGGAGATCGAGGACGCGCGGCAATTGACTATTCTAGCAAGTGCATGGCTACGCGACCCCGCCCTGCGCGAGCATACGTCGCGCGCGGCGCTGAAAACCGTGGACCGGCTGAGCGGTGCGCTCGATCGCACGTTCTCGGCGCTTGAGCCTTATCTGATGCATCTTCGCCTTCCGCGGCGGCGCGGCGATGCGTGATCCGGCCTTTTGGTGGCGTCCCCCGGGTGCGCTGGCGTTGAGCCTCGCTCCGGTTGGCGCCGTCTATGGCCTCGTCGCTGCAATGCGGCTGCGTCAACGCGGCCACACGATACGCATTCCCGTGGTTTGCGTCGGAAATTTCACGCTCGGCGGAACTGGAAAGACGCCGGCGGCGATGTCGATCGCACGGCTATTGGCTGCGAATGGGATCAAGCCGTTCTTTCTCAGCCGGGGCTATGGCGGGCGTCTTGCCGGTCCGCTCCGTGTCGATACCACGATGCATCGCGCGACGGATGTCGGGGACGAACCTTTGCTACTGGACCAAATCGCGCCAACCATCGTCTCGCGCAACCGTGCGGCCGGAGCCAGCGCCGCACTCGCCGGTGGCGCGGATATCATTGTGATGGACGACGGGCTGCAGAACCCGTCACTCGTCAAGGATTACACCATTGCGGTCATCGACGGCCGACGCGGCATCGGCAATGGATTTGTCTTTCCGGCGGGACCGCTGCGCGCGCCGCTCGCGGCTCAATTTGATAAGACCGATGCCCTGCTCGTGATTGGAGGAAATTCCGGCGCGACCGACCTTGTCGAACTAGCGCACGCGCGCGGGTTACCTGTCTTCACCGGCCGCCTCGTGCCTATCCCGGCAGAGCTTGCACGACTTTCAGGCCGGAAAGTTCTTGCTTTTGCCGGTATCGGCAATCCGGAAAAATTCTTTGCCACGCTGCGGGATGCGGGCATCGATGCGCCGGTTCGCGAAGCATTCGCGGACCATCACCGCTATACCGCCACGGAAGCCGCCGATCTCTTGGCGCGCGCCGCGCGCGATAACCTGCTTCCCGTCACGACGGAGAAGGACATGGCACGGCTTGCCGGCGAGCCGGCGCTCAAGGAGCTCGCGTCACGCGCATGCGCGCTGCCGGTGGCGCTGGCGCTGGACAATGAAATCGCTTTCCGCAAGCTTCTATTTAAGAAAATCGGTAAGGCTTGATCGCGTTATTTCTGCTGGTGCCGCTGAATAACGGCTTCCGGCGTGGCGTAGGCCTCCTGCCGGTCGACGCTCCAGTATTT
>JACQTM010000393.1 GCA_016210825.1 Hyphomicrobiales bacterium | reverse complement strand
GGCCTATATCGCGCCGGGCGTGATCTTGATGCCGTCCTTCGTCAATCTTGGCGCTTACGTCGATAGCGGCACCATGGTCGACACCTGGGCCACCATCGGCTCCTGCGCGCAAATTGGAAAGAATTGCCATATCTCCGGCGGCGCCGGTATCGGCGGCGTGCTCGAACCGCTGCAGGCCGGACCGGTCATTGTCGAGGATAATTGCTTCATCGGCGCCCGTGCGGAAGTGGCCGAGGGTATGATCGTGCGCGAGGGCTCGGTGCTGTCCATGGGCGTCTATCTTGGCGCTTCCACGAAGATCGTCGATCGCGCGACCGGCAAGGTGACGCAGGGCGAGGTGCCGCCTTATTCGGTGGTCGTCTCCGGCACCTTGCCGGGCAAGCCGATGGGCAACGCGCCAGGCCCCGGGCTTTATTGCGCGGTAATCGTCAAACACGTGGATGCAAAGACGCGCGCCAAGACCAGCATCAACGAATTGCTGCGGGATTGATCCGTGGCCGCCGACCCCCTCGCCATCGCCCGCGAATTGCTGCGCTGCCGATCGGTCACACCCGACGAAGGCGGCGCGCTCGCTTATCTCGAAGGGCTGCTGAAAAAGGCCGGCTTTACAGTCGAGCGCGTGACGTTTTCCGAATCTGGAACGGCGGACGTGGACAATCTCTACGCGCGCATCGGCACTGGCGCGCCGCATCTGATGTTCGCCGGCCACACCGACGTGGTCCCACCAGGAAATGAATCGGCGTGGTCGCAACCGCCCTTCGCCGGTGAGGTCAAGGACAACACGCTCTATGGCCGTGGCGCCGTGGACATGAAGGGCGGCATCGCCTGCGCGCTCGCAGCCGCGCTGGATTATCTCGCAGCGAATGGCGGCAAGCCGAAGGGCTCGATCTCATTCCTCATCACCGGCGATGAAGAGGGCGTCGCCGTCAATGGCACGGTAAAGCTCCTAAAATGGGCGGCGGAGCGCGGCGAAATATTCGACCATTGCATTCTCGGCGAGCCGAGCAATCGCGCGGCGCTGGGCGACACCGTCAAGATCGGCCGGCGCGGATCGCTCAACGGAACGTTAATCGTGACCGGCCGCCAGGGTCATGTGGCCTATCCGCAATTGGCGGAAAATCCGATCCGCGTATTGGTCGAACTCATTGCGGCGCTCAACGCGCAGCCGCTAGATGCAGGCAGTGTACATTTCGATCCATCGCATCTCGAATTCACATCCGTCGACGTCGGCAACAAGACCGTCAACCTGATCCCCGGCGAGGCGCGGGCGCGCTTCAACATCCGGTTCAACGATTTGCACACGCAAGGCTCGCTGAAAAAGCTGATTGAGGAGCGCGCCGCGGCAGCGACCGGCGGACGCACACGCTTCGCGTTCGAATGGGACACGTCGAACGCCGATGCTTTCGTCACCAAGCCGGGACCGTTCGTCGATCTTGTGACCGGCGCCATTGCCGAGGTAACCGGCCGCAAGCCTGCCACCTCGACCTCCGGCGGCACCTCGGACGCGCGCTTCATCAAGGATTATTGCCCGGTCGTGGAATTCGGCCTCGTCGGCACGACCATGCACCAGGTGGACGAGCGTGTGGCGATTACGGATCTCGTGGCGCTAACGGCTGTGTACCGAAAAATTTTGGAGCGATATTTCAGCTGATTATCCCTCCCCCGCTTGCGGGGGAGGGTGACCGCGAGCACAGCGAGCGGCGGGTGGGGGCATTTTCGCGCAAACTCAATCACCCCACCCCGGTGCGCTTCGCGCACCGACCCTCCCCTCACGGGGAGGGATGTTCGCGTCAATAATCCACGCGCACGAGGCAAAGCCCCTCGGGCGGCGCGACCTGGCCGCACGTCGCGCGGTCGCACGCGGCGAGCGCCTTCGCCATGTCGTCGAGGCTCCATTTGCCCTCGCCTACATGCACCAGCGAGCCGACCATCGAGCGCACCTGATGCTGCAGGAATGAGCGTGCTGAGGCGGCAACGGTGACCGCCTCGCCCGCGCGCGTCACTTCGAGGCGGTCGAGGGTCTTCACCGGCGACCTCGCCTGGCAGTCAGCGGAGCGGAATGTGGTGAAGTCGTGCTTGCCGACGAGATGCCGCGCCGCGTCCTGCATCGCCCGTTCGTCGAGCGGCTTTGGCACGCGCCAGGCAAAATTGCGATCGAGCGCCAAATCCGGCCGCCGGTTGACGATGCGATAAAGATAATGCCGCCGCGTAGCGGAAAAGCGCGCATCGAAATCGTCCGCGACTTTTTCCACCGCCAGCACCGCCACCGGATGCGGACGCAAATGGGCATTGAGCGCGTCGCGCACAGTGTCGGTGTCCCAATCCTTGGCAAGATCGGCGTGCGCCACCTGGCCGAGTGCGTGCACGCCCGCGTCGGTACGGCCGGCGCCTTGAATCGACGTCTTCGCGCCGACGAAGGCCTCGATCGCGGCCTCAATCACGCCCTGCACCGTGATGCCGCCGGCCTGCACCTGCCAGCCGGCGAACGGGGTGCCGTCATATTCGATGGTGAGCTTATAGCGGGGCATAATGTTCAAACGAGAATCGTATCGCGCGCGAGCGGCATGCCGCGCAAAAATTTGTCCACCTTCATCGGCTGACGACCGGCGCGCTGCAATTCGAGAATGCGTACGGCGCCTTCGCCGCAGGCAATGGTGAGCTTATCATCCAGCACGGCGCCGGGCACGCCACGGCCCGTGCCTTTCGTCGTGCGCAATACCTTGACGCGCGCGCCATTCATCTCGCACCAGGCGCCGGGAAACGGCGAAAGTCCGCGAATATGGTCGTGCACCTGCCGCCAAGGTTTCGTCCAGTCGATGCGCGCCTCGTTCTTGTCGATCTTGCGCGCGTAGGTGACGCCCTGCTCCGGCTGCGACGTCAACTGCAATGCACCGCGCTCCAGCCCGCCGAGTGCGCGCAGCATCACATCCGCACCAAGCCGCGCGAGCTGGTCGTGCAATTCGCCAGCCGTCATGTCCGGCCTGATCGTAACGCGCTGAGCCAGCGCCATCTCGCCGGTGTCGAGCCCTTCGTTCATCTTCATGACGGTGACGCCGCTTTCGCCATCGCCCGCCATGATCGCCCGGTTGATCGGCGCGGCGCCGCGCCAACGTGGCAAAAGCGAGGCGTGCAGATTGAAGCAGCCGAGCGGAACCGCGTCGAGGATCGGCTTCGGCAAGATCAGCCCATAAGCGACGACGACAGCCGCATCGGCGTCATGCGCGCGGAACCCGGCTTGCGCGTCCGCCGACTTCAAGGCCGCCGGCGTCAGCACCGCGATGCCGAGGCGCTGCGCCTCGCGCGCCACCGGGCTCTCCTGCATTTGCATGCCACGGCCTGCCGCCTTCGGCGCACGGGTATAAACGGCGGCGATATCATGTCCGGCGCCCGCGATTTCGACCAGCGTCGGCACCGCGAAGTCCGGCGTGCCCATGAAGATTAATCGCAACGGCATCGCATCTCATTCCGCCGCGCGCTTCGCAGCTTTGGCGAATTTCTTGATCACGCGGTCGCGCTTGAGCTTGGAGAGATGATCGATGAACAGCACCCCGTTGAGATGATCGACCTCGTGCTGCAGGGCAGTCGACAGAATTCCGGTAGCGTCGACTTCGTGTGTTTCCCCGTCGAGGTCGAGATACCTGATCTTCACTTGCGCCGGCCGCTCCACCTCTTCGTAAAATTCCGGAATGGAGAGGCAGCCTTCCTCGTGGACGCGCACCTCCTCCGAGCGCCAGACGATCTCCGGATTGATGAAGACCTGCGGTGCCTTCGGCTCTTCTTTCTTGGCGAGATCGAGGGTGACGACCCGTTTCGGCTCGCCGACCTGGATCGCTGCCAGGCCGATGCCAGGCGCGGCATACATTGTCTCGAACATCTCCTCGACCAGTGTCTTGATCGAGCCGTCGATCTTATCCACCGGCTTGGAAATAAGCCGGAGCCGCTTGTCAGGAAGAATAATGATGTCGCGCGGAGCCATGGGCGGCGATGTAAGGGGTGGCCGCAACGGGGTCAATCCGTTCGCTCTTCGTTCGCGCGCGCCCCCGAATCGGGTAGAAAGAGTGAATGGATGAGATCCTCGCTTTCGTTGGCGCTCACGCCGACGCGGTGTTGTTTGTCGCCGCAGCCGCGCTCGGCTCTATCGCGCTTCTCGGCCTCACGGCCCTGATTTTATTTATTATTCGTTCGCGCCGCCGCCGCGATGAAGCCGAGATGACGCGCGTTGCCGCCGCAGCGCGCATGCTCGAATTGGCCCGAACGCAGAGCGAAACGGCCGGCCGCGTTCAGGCCATGGGCGAAATGCTGGCCGGTCGCCAAGCCGAGCTTGCGCGCGTACTTAACGAGCGGCTCGACGCAGTGACGCACCGCCTCGGCCAGTCAATGCAAGCGACCACGAAGCAGACCACCGACAACCTGCAGGCGCTCAACGAGCGCCTCGCCGTCATCGACACGGCGCAAAAGAATATCACCCATCTCGCCTCACAGGTCACCTCGCTCGAACAGGTGCTCGCCAACAAGCAGCAGCGCGGCGCCTTTGGCCAGGCGCGCATGGAGATGATTATCCAGGACGGACTGGCAAAGGGAACATACGAATTTCAGTTCACCCTCAAGAACCGCACGCGTCCCGACTGCGTCATTTTCCTGCCGGACCAGCGACCGCTAATCATCGACGCGAAATTTCCGCTGGAAGCGGTGACCGCGCTGCGCGGCGCGAGAAGCGAGGATGAGCGCGTCGCCGCCATCAAACAGCTCCGGCAGACTGTGACCAAGCATATTAATGATATCGCCGGCAAATATCTCATCCCGGGAGAAACCCAGGATCTTGCATTGATGTTCGTGCCGTCGGAATCGATTTACGCCGAATTGCACGATCAATTCGACGACATCATCCAGATGGCCTTCCGCTCGAAGGTTGTGATTGTGTCGCCGTCGCTGCTGATGCTCGCCATCCAGGTCGTTTCGCAAATCC
>JACQTM010000052.1 GCA_016210825.1 Hyphomicrobiales bacterium | reverse complement strand
TATCGATCGCATGAACCCCATTGCATGTATCAAAGCAATGACAAGAATTAGCGAAATCCTGTGCTAAGAGCATCGACTACAATATCCCATAAGTGGCGAGAGCAAACCATTCGACAATGCTGGTCGTGAACCTATGCTTACTTTCGACTCAAAAGCACTTAACCACTTCAGCAAACGTTTCGAGTATTCGTGTGATCCAGCAATGTGATGAATGCAAAACTCCTATCCGAGGTGAATTTGACTTTTAAAACTCGCGACCCAACACGATGTGATCCATGGAATACACGCCGCCGCCATGAATCAGGAAATAGAATGCCGCAACCATCCACATGAACGTGTATTCCAACCCCAACGTGTTCCAGAAATATCGCCCGACCCGCCAGCGTTCGAAGCAGGATACAACAAGAAAAATGACGATCGGCACGGCGGCAAGGCGCGTGAAGAGCCCAATCGCCAGGAGCGGCCCACCGATTAGCTCAGTGGCCGATATCAGCGGGGCCCACAGCTTGCCGGGGAGATAACCGTCGCGATCGAGTTGTTTCGCCAGCATGGAGAGATTACGGATCGGTAGACCTGTGTTCGGGAAAAAGCCAAAAGTCATGCGCAAGCCATGTGGCACTAGTGCGAACCCTATGACGACACGTAGGAGCAATTCGGCCCACGGCGCCAGCGCCTGATAGATGGCCGCAAGTTGCGGGATAATCAGCGGGGTTGCGGAATAGATCATGGGGGCTCCGACATCAGCCGATCATTCGGTAATTCCGATGAGCCGCGCCAACCTTTCCTGGTCGTCGCGAAGCGTGACGGACTCGCCATCGTAGACGATGCGGCCCTTATCCATGACTATTGTGCGTGATGAGAACTCGAGCGCGACGCGGCTATTCTGCTCCACCAAAATAATCGAAAGATCGCCCGCATCGCGTAGACTCAGCAACACCGCGGTGAGTGCCTCGACTATTACCGGTGCCAACCCCTCGGTTGGCTCGTCCATGAGTAGCAGCGAAGGATTGGTGAGCAGTGCGCGTGAGATGGACAACATCTGTTGCTCTCCACCCGAAAGCTGGTTGCCCTTGTTATCAAGGCGCTCCTGCAGGTTGGGAAAGAGTTGAAACACGCGCTCCTCGGTCCACGGCCCCAGCCGCGCCCCGATCATCAGGTTTTCGCGCACCGTCAGTGACGGAAAAATTTCTCGTTCCTGCGGCACGAACCCGAGGCCCATGACTGCACGACGATAGACCGGGACGGCGTCAAGGCTCTGGCCGTTGAGCACGACTTCACCCTTATGCAATGTGGTGTGGCCCATCATTGTTGCGAGCAACGTGGACTTGCCTACGCCGTTGCGGCCGATCACGCTGATGCTCTCGCCCCTGGAGAGCACTAGATTGATATCTTCGAGCACCACGGTCTCGCCATAACCCGCCGAGACGTGGCGCAGTTCGAGCACATTAGCCATGGTAGGCTTGGCCCAGATAGACTGCGCGGATCTCAGGATCGGCTGCGATCTCCTTGGGTGTTCCCTCGGCAAAAATCCTGCCGCCGACCATCACGGTGATGCGCTCGGCAAAACGAAAAACAACATCCATATCGTGCTCGATGATGAGCACGCCGATTTGCTCGGAGAGGCTGCCGATTGCATCGAGAATAATGTGGCTTTCAGCGCTGGGCACACCTGCTGCAGGCTCGTCGAGCAGTAGCACTTCAGGCTTCAGACCGAGCGCGATTGCGATCTCCACCAGCCTCTGCCGGCCGTAGGGCAGCTCAGAAACTCGCCGGCCTGTATCATCCTCGAGCTTCAGCGCGGCGATAAGATGCATCGCCTCCTCGATAACATCTCGGCGCGCACCCGCAGGGCGGAACATATCAAGGGCAATGCCCAGCCGTTCTGATACGGCGATATAGACGTTCTCGAGCACTGTGAGCCCGCGGAACAGCCGGTTAATCTGGAAGGTTCGTGCGATTCCGAGCTTGACCCGTTGCGCCTCCGGAATGTCGGTGACGTCCCGGCCCTTCAGCATGACCCGTCCCTGCGTGGGCCGCAGCACGCCGGTAAGCAGATTAATGAATGTGGTCTTGCCCGCACCATTGGGGCCGATCAAAGCGTGGCGCGCGCCGACCTCGAGCCTGAATTCGACGTCGGATACGGCCGCAAGCGCACCAAAGTTGCGACTGACGGTGCGGGTCTCGAGTAGACAGGCGGTCATTGTGGCATGTGCTTCGCGCGAATTCTGCGTAGCAATGCCTCGCCGATACCGAGAATTCCGTTGCGCGCGAACAGAGCGATAACCACGAGCAGAAGACCGAGGCCGAGTTGCCAACCAGTGGGGTAGAGTTTAGCCAGAAAGTGCGCAAGCGCCATGTAGGCGACGGCACCGACAAACCCCCCATAGATGCGGCCGTAGCCGCCAAGGATCAGGGCAATCAAGACCATGGCCGCACGATCGAGGCTGAGCGTCGTCAGATTGACGTAGGCGTTCGCCTGCGCCCACAGCCCGCCGGCAATGCCCGCGATGGCGGCAGAGATTGTGTAGCAGGTGATCAGCCGCGCACGCACGGGCGAACCGACCGCATGCATGCGCAGCGTGTTTTCGCGGATTCCGGCCAGGCTCTGTCCGAACGGCGAATAGATCAATGTACGAACGAACAGGAACGCAATAAAAAGAACGATCAGGACGTAAAGATATTGTGTTCGCGGATAGAGCGGATTGAACTCGAATAGTCCGAGCAGCGGTGGAATCGGCAAGCTGGCAAGGCCATCGAAGCCGCCGGTATATTCATGCCCCAGATTTGCGGCCTCTTCGAGCAGGGCCATGGTGCAAAGCGTTAGCATCAAAAGCGTGAGACCTTGCGTGCGCAGCAACACCAGGCCGGAGCCGAGGCCCACAAGTGCCGCGACGATTGCCGCGAGCATCAGGCTTGAGATCGGCTCGTTCCAGATTCCGTGGTACGCCAGCATTCCCACCGTATAGGCGCCGGCACCAAAGAAAGCGGCGTGACCGAGTGTAATGATGCCTGCATAGCCCAGCACGAGATCGAGCGAGAGCGCAAACAGGATCGTAACCAGCAATTCCGTGCCAAAGCCGAGATAATTCGGAAACGCAAAATAGAACGCAATCGCGAATATCCACGGGGCCGGCTCCCACACGCGCGGCCGGTGGCGTCCGGCAAAGGCGAGCGCAGCCAAATGCTCGGTGGGCTTGATTGCGGCCACGATCACGTCGCTCTCCCTGCGAACAAGCCCTGCGGCCGCCACAACAAGAGTAAGATTGTCAGCCCGAAAATGAAAAGGGTGCCGCCTTTGGGGATGTATTTCTTGAGCGCGAAGTCGAGCACACCGATCAGCAGCGCCGCATAAAACACCCCCGTGACTCGTCCGAGCCCGCCGACGGCGACGACGATTAGAAAATAAACCAAATATTTTAGAGCATATTGCGGATCGAGGCCAAGAAACTCCGCACCGAGTCCGCCGCCCAGTGCCGCCATGCCGCTGCCGAAGGCGAAGGTGATAGTAAACAGGCGATCAACATTGATGCCGAGGGATTCCGTCATGCGCCGGTTGTCGACTGTGGCGCGGATTTGCGCCCCGATGCGTGTGCGCTCAAAGCCAAGCCAGAGGCCCACTACGATGATGATGCCAATCGCGATAAGAAAAATGCTGTAAGTGCGATACTGAGTGAAGCCGAGATCCACCTGGCCTTGAAGCATCGCCGGCAGTACGAGCTGTTGGTTCTCGGGTCCAACCACAAGTGTCACCGACGCGATCGCCATAAACACGAGCCCGATGGTGAACAATACTTGGTCGAGCTCGGTCGCCCGATAGAGCCGGGCATAGAGTAATCGCTCGAATGCGAAACTTACTGCTGCCGTAACAACGAAACCGAGTGCGAGCGCCGGGAGGAAGTGAACGCCCCAATAGTTCATCGACAACACGATGATGTAGCCGCCGAGCATAGCGAACGCACCGTGGGCGAGGTTGACGAACCCCATCAATCCCATGGTGACCGACAGGCCGACCGACACGATGAACAGCACCATGCCTGCGGCCACTCCGCCCAAGATCATGCTCGCAACGTCGACGCCGAGTATCACGCGCAATTCCTTTGGAGACGGAGAGCCAAATCGAAGCCGCCGCCCCGGAGGCGAGGTGGCGGCTTCAATTGTGCCGAAGGCTCAACCACCCGATCAAGAGATCAGTTGGCGCACGGTCCGACCTTTAGCGTCTTACAAGCGTCCTTTACCGCATCGATCTTTCCGATTGGTTTTTGGACGAGCTTGCCGCCCTGCATCACAACCTCAGACAGGTACTCGTTCATCACGATGTCGCGCGTCTGTGGATCGATCATGATCGGACCGCGCGGGCTATTGTATTTCCAACCCTTGAGGGTCTCCAGCGCCTTGTCGGTATCGATCTTACCCTTGAGAGTCCGTACAACATGTACGATCGCGGCCATGCTGTCGTAACCGCCGACGGCCATGAAGTCAGGCGTCGAATCCGCGCCATATGCCTTCTTCCAGGCGGCGACGAACTGCTTGTTCTCCAGGTTGTCGAGATCGACGTTGTAGTGGTGCATTGTGATGAGGCCGACTGCGGCTGAACCCATCGCCTGCAGTTTGTTATCCTGTGTAATATCGCCGGGACCGATCAATTTGATACCGGCCTCGCGCATGCCGAGGGCGTTGTAGGTCTTGACGACCGCAGAAGAATGATCGCCAGCCGGTACGAACACGAAAAAGACGTCCGGCTTCTTGTCCTTGGCGCGCTGAAAAAACGGCGTGAAATCCGGCACCGCGCCGGCGCCGCCCATCGGGATCTCATCGATGACCTTGCCGCCTGACGCCTCGAATGCGCGTTTGAAGGAGGCCAGCATATCCTTGCCGGGCGGGAAGTCGGTGTAGCCGACCACTGCCGTCTTCGCATTCAGGTTCTTAACGGTGGCTTCACCCATAGCGTAGCCAGCATGCCACATGCTGAAGGAGAAACGGACGAAATAGGGAGACAAGTTGGTAATATGCCCCGAGCCGGCATTTGAAATCACGGCAAGCTTCTTACCCGCAGTCACGATTGGCGCCGAAGCGATCGCGTTCGGCGAATAATTCCATCCAGCAAGAATATCCACTTTGTCTTGGGTCAGGAGCTCCTGGACTGCGATCTTCGCGTCGGCACCGCCCGGATTCTTGGCATCACGTTTGATCAGAGTAATCTTGTACGGCTTTATCGCATCGGCATGCATTTTGAGGTAAAGCTCCATGCCGCGGTCCTGTTGTTGAGCAAGCTCCGCGCCGACTCCAGTGTAAGGCAGTACGACGCCGACCTTGACCTCCTGCGCTTGGGCACACCCGACCGCGAATACGAGCGAGGCGGTCGCCACGATGATGCGTTTGATCATTTGATACCTCCCTTTAATAGTGATCACCTTTCTCGTCGTCACGCGATGGCAGCTAAAGACGAATTTCCCCAACGTTAGTGCTTACTCCGAGCTCCACGTCGACCGTCTTTGAGCTGCCCCCCTTGGTCGAAACCTCAATGATATAGCGGCCGGTTTCCTCATCCAGCCGGTCGAACTTGAAGTCGCCGTAGTTGTTACTGGTGGTCTCGCCCACGCACACGCTGTCCCTGAGCAGGCGAACCTTCGCGCCCTCTACGCAATCGACCACCCCGTTCGTTTGCACCGAGATTGTGCCGCTGATGAAGCACTTCGTATAGCGCCACAGGTTCCGGTAGTAGACTCGAGGCTTCGTGCCGAGTTCAGGCCTGAGCACCTCAAGCCCTTCCTCGCGCGCGATGCGCGCCATTTCATCGTCCTCGATGCAAATCGAGCGCATGGCACCTGTCGGGCATGATTGATGACCACGCGTTTGCTGCCAGCCCTGGTCGATGAGGTGGGCGTCGAACGGCCACGCCTGCGGGATGTCGAGCTCCCCGTTCCACCAGATGTGTCCATAGGGACAAGCCTCGACCAGCTGCTTCTGACCCTTGGCCAAGACCGGATCGATAATGACAATGCCATCCTCACGTTTTTTGATCGCGCCGTTCTTCGCGGCCTTGATGCACGGAGCGTTGTCGCAGTGATTGCACACCGTCGGAACGTAAGCGATGTCAATCATTGGCACCTGCCCACGCTCCTTCTGCAGAATATTGATCCATTTGTGACCGTGTTTCGGCATCGGCGCGGAATAACTCGGCCATTCGTTGCCGACGTATTCATCCATCGTGGCGAGCGTGCAAAGATTGCAGTTGGTGCACTCGGCAACATCAATGATCATTTTCCACGTTTTCATGGCGCCTCCTTATTTCGCCGGCACCAATTGCGCCGCTTTCAGCGTCTCGCGCATGTCATTGTCCTTCTCCATTTTCGCAAACGTCTCCGACATGTGCTCGATCCGGCCGTCCCAGAGCTCGACCTGCACGAGTGAGTTGGCGCCAGCGAGCGAATGCGTGGTCTTGGTCTGTGTGCGCTCGGGCGTGAGTAGGTTGAGGCATCCTCCCCTGTCGACCGACTTGCCGGGCTCGCCCATTGGGTCGTAGATCGCCGAGGACTCGTAGCCGTGACACACGCCGCGCGGCAGGCGTTGGGTTGGCAGCGCAGCGCAGATCACCGCGCCACGGTCGTTGTAGACCTTGACGAGATCACGCTTTTTGATGCCGCGCGCCGTCGCATCCTCTGAATTCAAACGGATGATCCAGTAGTAGTAGCCGTCAATTTCGATTCGGTGATCCTCGATATTGAGGAGGAACGAGTCCTTGCCGTCACCTTGCGTGTGGTATGAGTACTTCGAGTGAGGCGTTAGCAGCTGCAGCGGATAGCGCTTGATGAGTTCGTCCGAATGCGGACCTTCCCATGACGGCTCATATTTGACGATTGGCGGCCGCTCGGGATCGCTGAAGCGCTTGAGGCTGTTGCATTCGAATTCGAGTTTGCCCGACTGCGTCTGCAGCCCGCGCAGAAATTCCTCGGTATAGTCGGAAGGGAGCGGCTGTGCCTCCGGTACGTCCTTCTTGCGGTTCTCGAAGAACCAGCGGAACGACACTGGAGCACGGAGATGCCTCTTCTCCGCCGGCACGACGTGATAGCCCTTTCTGATGAACTTATTCCAGGAAATCACCTCGGGCAGGTCGGAGGCGTCGAAGTGGCGCTTTACCCAGTCAATCTCGTTTATGCCCTCGGAGAAATAGTTGGCAAGGCCGAGCCGCTTGCAGATCTCATTGAAAATCCAATAGTCCGACTTTGACTCGCCGAGTGGTGCGATCGCCGGCGCCTGGAAGATGATCACGCGGTGATTAAGCTGCTGCTGGCCATGGTAGCCATAACCGCCGAGCCCAGCC
>JACQTM010000378.1 GCA_016210825.1 Hyphomicrobiales bacterium | reverse complement strand
CTGCGGCAGAATCCGGCGCTGTTGAGGCTGATCGCGCTCATGATTGGCAATGCACCGCGGCTTGCCGATATTCTCGCTCATTACCCGCAGGTATTGGACACGCTGATCGACCCGAATTTCTTCGGTGCATTGCCGGCCGCGGACAAACTCGACGCCGACCTGATCCGATCGCTTGGGCAATCGGCTTCGTATGAGGATTTTCTCGATCGGTTGCGACTTTTCGTACAGGAACAGATGTTCCTGATCGGCGCGCGTATCCTTTCCGGCACCGTAACGGCCGAGCAGGCTGGCGAGATTTTCGCGCGGCTCGCCGATGTTATCGTTCGTACTTTGCACCGTGCGATCGAGGATCGGTTCGCCGAAACGCACGGCCGCCTCAGGGGTCAAAAGACGGCGCTTGTTGCGCTGGGCAAACTGGGAGGCCGGGAAATGACTGCAACCTCCGATCTCGATCTGATCCTGATCTACGACTTCGACGCAACGCACCCTGAATCCGATGGCAAGCGACCGCTCTACGGTGCTCAATATTTCGCGCGCCTGACGCAGCGCTTGATCAGTGCGCTCACCGCGCAAACGAACTACGGAAGGCTCTATGAAGTCGATATGCGGCTACGTCCGTCCGGCCGTTCCGGACCACTCGCAACCCAAGTCGACAGCTTCGCGGCCTATCAGGAAAGCGAAGCCTGGACCTGGGAGCATATGGCTTTGACTCGCGCACGTGTCGTCTCCGGTCCGCGCGATTTCGCCGAGCGAATCGAACGCGCCATTGCTGGCGTGCTTGGACGGCCCCGCAACGCTAAATTAATTGCCGGCGATGTGATCGAGATGCGCCGTGCGATCGCGGCTGAAAAGGGGGACGATCATCGCTGGGACTTGAAATATGTTGCCGGTGGTCTGATCGATATTGAATTTGTCGCGCAATATCTGCAGCTCGTCCACGCCAGCGACCAACCAGGCATTCTCGATACATCGACGGCACGCGTGCTGGAGAAGGCGGCGCGTCTTGGCGTGCTGTCGTCGGAGGACAGTGAAATCTTACGGCCCGCGGTACGGCTCTATCATGATCTTGGACAAATTTTACGTTTGTCCCTAGCCGGTATTTTCGATCCGAAAACAGCGGGGTCCGAACTCCTGACAGTTTTAGCGCGCGCGGGAGACATGCCGGATTTTCCAACGCTCGAAGCGTATTTACTGGAAACGCAAGACCGGGTGCGTCAGAGCTTCGTGCGCATTCTCGGCGATCCACAGCGCTGAAAGCAGTTTGGGTCTGGGGCAGCGCATTGCAACCATCCCGGGCAGCCAGAGTTCGGAATTCGTTCAAGCGGCTCGTTCACCAGCATTACCTCGATTTGTCGGCAGCCCGTCGAGCGGTAGTCGCACGGTAACAATCGTGCCAGCCCCGGGACGCGAGCGAATGCGCATAACACCGCCGTGCAATCGCACCAAAGACTTAGCGATAGCCAACCCGAGCCCCGATCCCTGATGGCTTTTTGTGTGCTGGCTCTCGACCTGCTCAAATGGTCGGCCAAGCTTCATCAGCGCGTCCTTGGCGATACCAATGCCGGTATCGCTGATCGCGATCGTGATGCCGCCAGTTATCGCGCGCCCGCGCACGATGATGCGGCCACCCTTGGGTGTAAACTTCACTGCATTGGAGAGAAGGTTGAGGGCAATCTGCTTTAAAGCCCGCTTGTCGCCCTTAAAGCGAATATTCCGTTCAATTCTCGATGAAACGGACAAATTCCGGCTTTTCGCTCCATCGGAAACAACGCGCATTGCGTCCGCAAGAATATAATCCAACTCAACGTCCTCAATATTCAAGCGGAGCCGGCCGGCCTCGATTTTCGACATATCGAGAATGTCGTTGATCACGTCGAGCAGGTATTGGCCGCTTTCGCGAATGTCGCGGCAGTATTCGTGATACTTGTCGGCACCAAGGGCACCGAACATTCCCGATTCCATGATTTCGGAAAAGCCGATAATCGCATTGAGCGGTGTACGCAGCTCGTGGCTCATGTTGGCGAGAAATTTAGATTTCGCCTGATTGGCGTCCTCGGCGCGGGTCTTTTCCTCGGCGTACTTTCCGGCCAGATCAGCAAGCTGTTGAGTTTGAATTTCCAAGGTCTGCTGCGAGTTGCGCAGATCCTCCACCGTCGCTATCAGGCGCCGTTCGCTATCCATTAACTTTTTCTCGTGCAGTTTTAGCGTCGTGATGTCGGTCCCGACAGAGACGTAGCCGCCGTCTTTCGTGCGCCGTTCGCTGATATGCAGCCAATGCCCGTCGTCGAGCTGGGCTTCGAAGGTTCGGGCACCGGGAATGCCGTGGTCTTCGTTGGCGATCTTGGTACGGATGAGGTGCTTTCGCCCGGCGTTGACCACCGCCTCGTAAGGCGTACCCGGCACGATTGCCTGATCGGGCAAGTTGTGCAGATCCTGGAAGTTCGAATTGCACATTACGAGACGGTTGTCAGCGTCCCAAAGCACAAACGCTTCGGGGATCGTTTCAATCGCGTCGCGCAGCCGCATATCGGCCGCGACGGTCTTTTCCACGAGCGACTTTTGTTCGGTTATATCGACCGCAATGCCAATCAGATGCATGCCCGCATCGCTTGGCTGGCGTACGAGCTCGCAACGTGCGCGCAACCAGATCCATTTGCCGTTCGCGTGCCGCATGCGGAATGCACGGTCGACGAGATGGGTCTTGGATTCAGCGATCTGGGCAGCGAGATCATAGAGATTGATGTCGTCGGGATGCACTCGTCCGCTCACTTCGCCGAAGTTGAGAAGTTCGTCTCTTGGCGGGTGCCCGAGAATGGCGAACATGGAATGCGACCAGAAAATGCGGCCGGAGGCGAGGTTCCAGTCCCAAAGTCCACAGCGACCACGATTGAGCGCAGTGTCAATCCGGCTGCGCACGGTGTCGTAGATTAAATCGGCTTCACGCGCCCGCGTCGCTTGCCAGTGAAAAGCAAAGCCGAGAATGAGAAGAACGAATCCCGTGGTCGCCGAGAGGGTAACCGTGAGGGCGGTATCTGATCGCCAGGCTGAGAGCGCGTCGCTGCGGCGCTGAACGACAAAAACCCGTGCGTTAGCCGGATCGAGCGTCCGCAAAGTTGCAAGCGACGGAATTCCATCGGGCAGCGTGATTTCCAGGGTGCCTGTATCCGCCGCCATAATTGTGAGCAACGAGGCGTCGCCGATTAATTCATTAAGACTTCGGCCGACAAGGGCGCCAGCTTCAGGGGCGACCGCGATAACAATACCGTTGACGTCACTCACGAATATGACGCGGCCATTCGCGGTCGTGCGCGACGTCAGAGCCTTATTGAGCTCACTCTGCACGTGGGCGGTATTGTCCTTGATCCTCACGCGATCGAGACGATCGGCGAGGACTTCCGCGATGGTCTCGATTTCATTGACGGCGTCAGCGATAGCTTGACGGCGGTGATCGAGGATCTGTACGGCCGCGCCCACGGCGATGGTGACAAGAAACGCGACAATCAGCGCCGGGACGGCCCGCCGCAGGGCTGGCTCGGCCGTCAGCAGACGCCGATAGGCCGGCTTTGCGATCGATTGGGCTAGTCCCTTGATGGAGTCGGAACGTGCGGACGCGTGCGCAGCCTCGGCGCGCGCCATTGCAGGCCTCCGTTCGGATTGTCCCCTTCACACCGTGACCGGAAGGATGTGCCGCATCTCTCCGAATCACTTTCATAAGAATCCAAAGAATGTGATTTGTCGAGAGTCTTAACGAATTTTTAAGTATCCGGGATCGCCAGGGAGCGCCGCACAATATCGCCAACATCGGCGGAGACCGCCGCCGCGGCGGTCCGCTGCAATGCCGCCTCCGCTTTGGCGCGGCGGCCGGGTTCGAGCGCCCGCCAGCTACGGAATGCCGTCATCAGGCGTGCGGCGACCTGTGCATTCTTGGTATCCAGCGTCAGCGCCGTATCCGCAACGAAATCGTAGCCCGCGCCGTCGGCGCGGTTGAATTGCGTCGGATTGCCTTGCGCGAAGACGCCGATCAAGGCGCGCACACGATTGGGATTGCCCATCGAAAACGCAACGTGGCTGGTAAGCGCGCGTACACGGTCGAGTGTGCCGTGTTCCGGAATCGCGGCTTGTAGCGACAGCCATTTGTCGATCACTAACGG
>JACQTM010000379.1 GCA_016210825.1 Hyphomicrobiales bacterium | reverse complement strand
GTGTCATTGCGCTCGGTATCGCGCGGCGTGCCAGTGTCGAGCGCAACAATGACACAGATCGCAACGCTAACCCCAAATGCGCATATCGACGAGGCGGTGCAGACATTGTTACGGACGAGTCAAAGCGAGTTTCCAGTTGTCGACGGCGCTGGAAAGCCGGTCGGCCTACTGGCACGCGCCGATATCATCCGCGCACTAAAATCGCTTGGGCCCGACGCACGTGTGAGCGAGGCGATGAACACGACGCTGCCAACCGTGGATCGCCGCAGTTGCCTCGACGACGCGTTACGCATACTGCAGGAGAAAGCCGCGCCCGCCGTCGCCGTGATCGAGCCTGACGGCCGCCTTCTCGGCCTGATCACGTCCGAGACCATCGGTGAGATGCTAATGGTGCGCGAGGCCTTGCCGCAGGGTGTTCATATCGGGCCATGGAGCAGGCCGGCTGGCGCATGATAGCCGCGCGGATTGCCAGCGAAGGTGAAGCAGCCTATATCCACGCGCGTCGCGGGCCCGGAAGGCCCGCGCCCCGTTTTTAGAGCCCACGATGAAACTCCGTAACGTCGCCATCATTGCCCATGTCGACCACGGCAAGACCACGCTCGTGGATCGGTTATTGCAGCAGTCCGGCTCATTCCGCGAGAATCAACGGGTGGCCGAGCGCGCGATGGATTCAAACGATCTCGAGCGCGAGCGCGGCATCACCATTCTCGCCAAGGTAACCTCGATCCTCTGGCAGGGCACGCGCATTAATATCGTGGATACGCCGGGCCATGCCGATTTCGGTGGCGAAGTCGAGCGCATCCTCAACATGGTCGACGGCGCCCTGGTACTGGTCGACGCCGCCGAGGGGCCATTGCCGCAGACCAAGTTCGTCGTCACCAAAGCGCTGAAGATGGGGCTCAAACCCATCGTCGTCATCAACAAGGTAGACCGTTCGGATGCGCGGCCGACGGAGGTGGTCAACGAAGTGTTCGATCTCTTCGCGGCGCTTGACGCCAGCGACGAGCAGCTGGATTTCCCGATCCTCTACGGCTCGGCGAAGGAAGGCTGGATGGCTTCGAGCCTCGAAGGCCCGAAGCAATCGATGGCGCCGTTGTTTGATCTTGTACTGCGCCATGTCCCCGCGCCGGCTATCGAGCAGGGTGCTTTCCGCATGCTCGGAACCATCCTTGAAGCCAATCCGTATCTCGGTCGCGTTATCACCGGCCGGATCACTTCCGGATCGGTGAAGCCTAATCAGATCGTCAAGGCGCTCGACCGCAACGGCAACATGGTCGAGCAAGCCCGTGTGACCAAAGTGCTTGCCTTCCGTGGTCTCGAACGCACCTCCGTCGACGAGGCGGAAGCCGGCGATATCGTTGCCATCGCCGGACTGCCACAAGCCACAGTGTCGAATACGATCTGTGCGCTGGAAGTGGAGACTCCAATCCCGGCGCAACCAATCGACCCGCCGACCTTGTCGATGACCTTCCGCGTCAACGATTCACCGCTCGCTGGCACCGAGGGCGACAAGGTGACGGGCCGCATGATCCGCGACCGGCTGTTTCGCGAGGCCGAAGGCAATGTGGCGCTGCGTGTCAGCGAATCGACCGAAAAAGATTCTGTCGAAGTCGCCGGCCGTGGCGAATTGCAACTTGGCATTCTTATCGAGACCATGCGGCGTGAAGGTTTCGAACTCTCGGTGTCGCGGCCGAAAGTGTTGATACACCGCGACGATGACGGACAGATATTGGAGCCGATCGAGGAAGTCGTCATCGACGTAGACGAAGAGCATACCGGCATCGTCGTGCAGAAGATGTCCGAGCGCAAAGCCGAGCTGATGGAGATGCGGCCGTCGGGCGGCGGTCGGCAGCGCCTCGTCTTTTACGCGCCGACACGGGGACTGATCGGCTATCAGGGCGAATTGCTCACCGATACCCGCGGTACTGCGATCATGAACCGTCTATTTCACGCCTATGCGCCCTACAAGGGCGAGATTTCAGGCCGGCCCACCGGCGTACTGATTGCCACCGACCAAGGCGATGCCGTTGCGTTCGCACTATGGAATCTCGAAGACCGCGGCCCGATGATGATCGAACCCGGCTGGAAGGTCTATCGGGGCATGATCGTCGGCGAGCACACACGCGGTAACGATCTTGAGGTCAACGTGCTCAAGGGCAAGAAGCTGACCAACATCCGCACCCATTCCAAGGACGAAGCGGTGCGGTTGACGCCGCCGATTCAAATGACGCTCGAAAAGGCGCTCGCCTATATCGATGACGACGAACTGGTCGAGGTGACGCCGAAATCGATCCGCCTGCGCAAGAAGCTGCTCGATCCCAATGAGCGCAAGAAGGAAGAACGACGCAAGGAAGTCGAGCAAGTGTGATTTCGACATATATAGGTGTCGATGTAGTGCCGACTTGATTGACTACTTTAGTCGTTTCAAGAAATCCTCAACGATCGGTCCCCAGATCGCGACCGCATCATTCGAATCGAATAATCGATGACCGTCCAAGCCGAACACCGGCAGTAAATGATATTCGATCGGTCCACCGGCGCGACGATAAGCCTCCGCCATGCGTCTTGAAAGTTCCGGCGAAAAATAACTGTCATTCTCGGTGTAGATCCAAAGTGTCGGAATGCGTGTGGTCGCGCCGAATTGCCCCGCTGCCGCCACCAGTT
>JACQTM010000386.1 GCA_016210825.1 Hyphomicrobiales bacterium | reverse complement strand
GTGTAAAGCTTGCTTCAATCCGAATTTGGATGCGCGTTAATGAGTCGATGGCCTAGAGCATGATCTGATTCAATCTGAACGGATCATGCTCTAGCGCGGATCGACGATGCGGCCCTGGAACAGGATCGCACCCGTCGCATCGTCCACCACATAGAACAAAAATGGCCGATCGACACGAAACTGCTGCGGCTGCTCCGGACGGGCAGCACGCGTCGGCATCATCACGATGGCGGTGGAAGCAGCCGCTTCGGTCGTCTCCTCGCTCACCTCGATGATGGCGCGATGCACGATGCCATCGATATAGACGCCGCCCTCGGATGGCGGGCGACCGGTCATGCCGCTGAAATCGGCATTGCGGTCGTCAAAGGCAAGCTTCATTCCAGCGTTTTTAAATTGCGGCACGAGCTCGGCGCCGTAGGAAGTCTTGAAACGCGGAAGCGACAGCTCGATCAGCGTTTCGTTTGTGGGCTTACGGAGTTCCCCGAATAATTCCAATAGCGCATTTTGATCGAGCGCGCGGGCGACTGCTCCTGCTCCCGCCAGCTCGTTCGGCAGCACGATCACCATGCCGAGTTTGCGCACCGCATAGGGTAAGCGGATCGCGCGGTAACCATTGCGCGTGGCAAAGGCGTAACGGCTCGTGCCGTGCATGGTCGGTACTTTCACCTCGCGCTCCTTCGTGAGGTGGAACGCCTCGTCCCGCGTCAGCGCAATGTCGAACGTCTGGTCCCACCGCGCCTTGAAATAGACGGCGTTAAGAATGACGGCGACCGCATCAGGATCGAGCTTTTCCAGAATCTTGTCGATCTTGCCTTCCGTTTTCGTTTTCACCCAGCCGTTGACGACGCCGAGATCGGCTTTCTTGAAAATTTCAGCGGCGTATTGGTCCTTGAGCAGCGATGCGTAGTCTGTGGAAATGAGATCGCCGCGTTTGGCCAACATCAGCGCGTTGGCGGTGAGCAACTTCGCGCTCGGCGCGATGGTCGCGCCACCACTGCAAACTTCCCCCTCGCGCCGCATTGTCGGTGGACAATGCCCGCCTTCGAGCGGCGTCGTTTCGCATCTTTTATCATTCAGGCGCATGCCGCTCGGACAGATCGGCGGCTGCGCGCTCGTGTCGTAGGCATTAAGGATTCTGAGGACGTCGGCGTTGGCTGCGTCAATTTCCGTGCGCGATTGGCGATGCTTGAGCGCGATCACCATTTCCTGCTCGGTTTCACTGCGCGCACCCGTGCGCGCCATCGCCATCGCGGTGCCGATCGAATAGGGCGAGAAGACGATATTTCCGGGCTCTGCGGCGAAAGCGCGGTAAAGTTCCTGACCTGAGGCATTGTAGGCCTCGGTCAATGCCTTGATACCCGTTTGGTCCTGTGCGGCCGCATTCGAAGCGATGAGAGCGGCGAGAACTGCTGTGGCCGCAACGCAGTGCCGGCGCAACATTCGCATGCTTTGGTTGTGCATGTTTGGGACCATTCTTTTGGCAATCGATTTACGCATCACAATTCAATGGCCGCATTGGCTAGCTAGCCGTCCGGTCGAGACGCTACCCGCGCGGCCAATGCGAACGCACCTCTAAAATAAGTCGCTGCTGCTTAGCCATTGGTTCATGGCTACACGGCATAACCATGACCGGTACGCCCAGCGGGCCCCAGTATAGCCCAGCGGCAGACGTTAACCGCGGAATGAAACAAAGACGGGTGACGGGGACGATTCGTCTCGCTATACAGCCTGCGCGCGGCGTCTGGGGCCGCCCGAACCACTCGGCCAACACTCTTAAATACGGCATGAACTTTTACGGATTCAACGACTTGACCCGGTTCTCAAAAACTTCGGTTGACACCCTTCCGTATTGGGGTGCTCCGGCCGATCCCTTCCCTTGCCCGAACCGTGACACAACGGCAACCGGGGCCTGACGCGCACCCATGCCAATCACCATCCTCGACATCATCCTCCTCGCCGTCATGCTGGTTTCGGCAATGCTCGCCATGATCCGCGGCTTCATGCGGGAGATCCTCTCGATCGCCGCCTGGGTCACGGCCGCGATCGCGACGCTTTATCTCTATTCGCGCCTGCTGCCCGTGGCCAAGGGTTACTTCAACAACGACATTATCGCCGCGGCAGCGGTGATCGGCGGCGTCTTTCTCGGAACGCTTCTGCTCGTCTCGATCATCACCGTGCGCATCTCCGACATGATTCTCGATAGCCGAATCGGTGCGCTCGACCGTACCCTCGGATTCCTGTTCGGCCTCGGCCGCGGACTGATCATCGTGGTTGTGGCGTTCCTGTTTTTCGACTGGCTGGTGCCGCAGAAAACCCAACCGGAATGGGTCCGTGGAGCGAAATCCAAGGTCGTTCTGCAAAGCACGGGGGATTGGCTGAAGTCGTTATTGCCTGAAGACCCCGAAAGCACCATCTTGAAGCGGTTGAAGCGGCCCAAGCCCGAAGAGGGCGAACCGCCCGAGGAGGGGCAGCCGGAAAAACGCTCCAGCCTGCAGGGGCCGGCGAACGCTGTGAGTGGGGGCGAAACGGTGGGTTATGGGCAATCCGACCGCGCGGACATTCGGCAGATGATCGAGCGCAAGGCAGTGCCTCGATAAGCAAGCGCAAGGGGCTAGACGATGAACGATTCCGGCGAGGCCGAGCTCCCCGATTTGGAGTCTGACCGCCTGCGCGAGGAATGCGGCGTCTTCGGCATCTTCGGGCATCCGGATGCTGCCGCCATCACCGCGCTCGGGTTGCACGCGCTGCAGCATCGCGGCCAGGAGGCCGCCGGCATCGTCTCCTTCGCCGGCAAGCGCTTCCATTCCGAGCGCCGCATGGGGCTCGTCGGTGACGCCTTTTCCCGGCGCGAGGTGATCGACCGCCTGCCCGGCATGTCGGCCATCGGCCATGTGCGCTATTCGAC
>JACQTM010000385.1 GCA_016210825.1 Hyphomicrobiales bacterium | reverse complement strand
TGACTGGGGCTGTTTCGCCCGGCTGCACGGCGCCTTGCGATTTGACGGTGAGGACGCCGAGAGCGCCGGACCTGGCGCCGGCGGGAGACGAGGGTGGCGCGCCTTTGTCGATGTTTTCATCCGCGGCCCGGTTGACGCTGGGCGACACGCCAATTGCATGCGAGGGTGACAGCGCAATCGTCTCAAGCGATGCGGTCTGTGTCGCGCCGGCTTTGACTGAAAATGTCTTTACCAGCCGCGGCTGAATCGGATCGGTCGATCCTGGCTGAAGCTGCGGAGCGGGACTGGTTGAAGTCGTCACCGCGACGTTTTTCTTCGGCTCCGGTTTCTTCTCGGACTTGGCTTCAGGCTTCGCGGCGTGCTTTGCCGCGGGTGGCGGCGCGGTCGGCTTCGTGTTGTTTTCCGTGATTGGATCGGCATCTGCGAGCTTCGTCTTGGTGCGCCGCTGAGATGCGGATGCGATCTTGGTTTCAATAAGCTCGCGCATTCGCGCGTCGCGTTTGCTGCTCGATTTACCGCCGAGGACCACGGCGACGATTTGTCGGCTCCCTCGGCGAACCGAGGTGACGAGATTAAAACCCGAGGCGCGGGTATATCCCGTCTTGATGCCATCGACGCCGTCGATGCGGCCGAGCAGATTGTTGTGGTTTCGCATCGAATGGCCGCGATAGCTAAAATTCGGTGTTGAGAAATACCGGTAATAGCGCGGGAAACGTTCCTGGATGGCAATGCCGAGCAATGCCTGATCGCGCGCGGTCGTTACCTGATCTTCGTCCGGCAGACCCGATGCGTTTTTATAGACTGTATATTTCATCGCCAGCGCGCGCGCCTTGCGCGTCATCAGCTTGGCGAAATTCTCCTCGGAGCCAGCCAGCGCTTCGGCAACAACCACGGCAACGTCGTTGGCCGACTTTGTGACCAACGCCTTGATGGCATCCTCGACCTCGATGGTGTCGCCCGCGTCGAGGCCGAGTTTGGACGGCGCCTGCTCGACAGCGGTGGCCGATACTTTAAGCGGTGTATCGAGCTTGATCTTGCCGGCCTCGAGACGCTCGAAAAGCAGGTAGAGCGTCATAATTTTAGTGAGCGATGCCGGATAGCGAAGGCCTTCGGCATTGGCTTCGTGCAGGGTCTCGCCGGAATTCACGTCAACGACAATGTCGGCGTATCGCGCGTCGGCGATGACCGAATCAGCGGATCGCTTCTTGCGCCATGTGCGAGCATCGGCGGGATCAGCCGCGACAGCAACAAATGCAACGATGGATGCGAGGCTCAACAATACCCAGCGAAGCCCGCTCGAGGCCCCGACCGATACGCAATACATGGTCTTCCCCGTCCTCGAACTCTTGGGCGCTTTGGACCGCCCGTGCTTATCCCTTGAGTTGCTACCCCGAACTTCCCCGGATAGCGGCCATGCCACACGTCCGGGCACGATGCATTGCGCAACGCCTGGCGTATCGAACACGGCACAATGGCAAAGACTAGGCAGACGCAGTTGCCAAAAAGTTAAGGAATTTCCGCCATTTGTGGGCCATATTGTGCGTCGCAAAAATAATGCTTGCCTTATTGTGCATTGCAACATATATATTAACCAGTCCGGCCAATACAGCTGGATCTGGAAAGCCAAACACAGGCCTTGAGCCGGGAAAGGAACTGCCATGGTGAAGAATTTCGAGGAGCTGCAGAAGCTCGGCAAAGACAACGTCGACGCCGCCGTGAAGACAATCGGCGCCGCCAGCAAGACAGCGCAGGCGATTGCAGTCGAAGTTACCGACTACACGCGCAAGTCATTCGAAGAAGGTACCCAGGCGATCGAGAAGCTGCTCGGCGCAAAGACGCTCGAAAAAGCGATCGAAGTTCAGACCGATTACGCAAAGGCCGCCTATGAGGGTCTGGTTTCCGAGGCGACCAAGCTCGGTGAGCTCTATGCCGATCTCGCCAAGGAAGCTTACAAGCCGTACGAAGGAATTTTCGCGAAAGTCACGCCAGCGAAGTAATGCGTTGGTAGCGTCGCGTTAGTCGTAAGCGTTGTGTAAAAAGCCCGGCCGCGCAGCCGGGCTTTTTTGTCATGCGCAATTGCGGCGGCTTACTTTGCGATACGAAGTTGCGACAGCGCCGTGCCAATCGATTCAAATGTCTTGACGATCTGGCTCGCCGACGTCAACAGGAAGTACTTGTCCGGGCCGCTGGCGCATTGTTCCAGCAGCGTCGATTTCGGATCGCCGCCGGTATTCACCTGGATCGTGTACATGGTGATGCCTGCAGATTTGACGTTGTCGCAAGTGATCTTCTGCCGCGCATCGATTTGTGGAGCAGAGTTGTACCAGCGGTCCTGGGTATTCCTGCCATCGCTCATCAGGATGATGACCTGCGAGTATTTGTATTTCGGGTCGAGCGCCGGGATAATGAATGGCGCACTTGTCAGCGACTGATACGCCCACTGCAATCCGATGGCCTGGTTCGTGTTGCCGGTTGGTTGCAGTGAATCGATCTTGCTATTGAGCGCTGTCCAGTCGTAGCTGAGCCCCATTACCGGCACCGGACAGGAGCTATATTGCTCCGCCGGAAATAGCGTGCCGCTAATGCCGGTATTTGGCGCGGTGTTCTTGGTATCGTAGTCCTGGTCGCGGTCGGTGATGCAGCCGTTCCAGGTATTGTGGTTGTCGGGTGTCCAGGTCCCGTTCACCTTGGCGCAGGCGGTTTTTGAACCGTACTCTTTCTTCTTGGTGTCCTTACTGCAATCGCCATTGACTTCGTCCCAAAGATCCCACCGCACCCAAGTTGCATTGAAGTTGACCGGATCGGCGTTGACGTCCTTGCTGAACGGAATGATGGACACATAAACGTCGCCATTGACTGACGCCGCACCCTTGAGTTGGGTGAGAAAGTTCTTCGCGGCGGTTTTGAGCGCGTTCATCTTGCCGGCGCTGGCCATTGAGCCGGTGACGTCGAGCGCGAGTGCGACGCGCAAGCGCGAATTGCCCCATCTCACCGTCGAATTTGCCCCGATGGCGATCGTCGAGAATCCCATCAATCCGACAAATTGCGTGGGCACCGTCGCCGTGCCATTGACCGTTACCTGCGAGCCGTCGTCTTTCGAATAGGACGGCGTTACTTTCGCCTCCTTGGCCTCGGGCCGGGTGAATATCGCATTGAAATACGCTGTCGCCGTGGGGTTGAGCTGCGCCGAGGTCAAGGATGCCGCATCCTTTGACAGCATCAGAGCAGTGGAATCCACGGCGGCCTGTAATGCCGTGCGCGTGGAATTGGCACGGCTATAATCGACGGCGGCACCGACGGCGCCGATCACGGGGATCATCGCCAGCGCGAAGGTGATGGCGACGTTACCGCGCTGTGCCGATGCGAACGCGCGCATTTTGCGGCGCAATGTCTCGAACTGATGCTTCATGGCCGTATCAGCCTGCATGGGTTGCCGAATTGACCCGGTCGTAAACGAGACGTGTGAAAGCGCGGTAAAGCTCGATACAAAAAGTCGATTGCGACGCGTCAACCGCGGCTCTCACAGCGAGAATCGCCGGCAACCCTCAACGCCGCGTCACCGCGTCGCGCTAATTATGCCGACACGAATTTGTAATTTTTTAAGCATGCCCGGCGTACGGGGCCGCCGCCGGTTTACTTGGCGATTATTTAGCGATGCGCAGGTTGGCGAGATTCTGTGCGATCGCGCTGAACACGGCATTAAGCTGACTGGCCTGCTGCACGTTGTAATACATGCTGGTATTGGTGGCGCATTGCGATAGCAGCGTGGAATTGCCGTCGATCACACGGATCGTATAGAGCTTAATATTGGCGGCCTTGATGTTGTCGCATGCCGCTTTGGTGCGTTTATCAATCGTCGTGGAATTTGACGACCAGCGATTCTGCGTATTTTGGCCATCGGTCAGCAAAATAATCACCTTGTCGAGGTCAGGCTTCGGCGGCGAGGCTTCGGTGAAAGGTAGATTAGCCGTCAGCGCGTGCCACCCCCAAACCAGCCCGATGGTGACATTGGTGTTGCCGTTCGGGTTCATCTGGTTGACCCGGATCTTGAGGGCATCCCAGTCATTGGTCAGCGGAAGCATTTTGACGAGCGCGCCGTTGTTGCTGCATGGCACCGCAGGATAGAGCGTCGCGGACGTTCCGACGACTGGCGTGGTGTCGAGAACGTCATTTGACTGATCGCGATCCTCGACACATCCGATCCAGGTATCCTTGTTCTTGCCGAAATTGTCGAAGCTGACCCACGGGGCGGGTGACTTGTAATCCTGGTCAAGTCTGACGGTGGTATCGAATGGGACGAGGGCGACTTTGATGTCATCGGGCTTCTTGGCCGCCTTCTTGAGCGTATCTAAAAGGCTGGTCACTGCTTTCTTAAGTTCGACGATCTTGCCGTTCCAGGCCATTGACCCGGTATTGTCCAAGGCGAGTGCAAGCTCGAGCCGCTTCATGCCCCAAAGCACCTCGGATTTCGCGCCTATCGTGATCTCGGTCATGCCGAGGAGATTGACGAACGTCGTCTTGAGCTTACCGCTACCGGATACATTGAGGGAATAACTACCGGCCGAAGGCGAGGCGAGAGTCGGGGTGATGACGATATTCGTCACCTCGGGGTAGTTATACATCGACGCGAAGAAATTGTAGGCGATCGTCTTGAGCTGCGCGTTGGGTAAGCCCGCCGCGTTTTTCGACAGCATCAACGCCGTCGAATCGAGTGCTGACTGCATAGCGGTGCGGGCGGAGTTGGCGCGGCTGTAATCTACCGCGGCGCCGACCGACCCAACGACGGGAATGATCGCCAGCGCAAATGTGATGGTGACATTGGCGCGGCGGGCAGCAAAGAATGTGCACGTGAGCGTGCGCAGCCTTTTCCAGAAATCACTCATCTTTATAGGCAAGGTCATGGTTGCCTCGCCGGGTGCAACAAGTGGAGACACTTACTCAATGAAAAGATAGCGGCGAATTGGCTGCCTGCGTAGACGTACAGCGCTTAAACTTTACCGCGATGCTTAACCATGGGCGAAAGCGGCCGCCGAAAGATCATGTGATGCGTTGTCACCTTGTGAAGGATGTGCACGGTATACGTGCGGTCTTGCGCCAAAAATATTGAGCAAGTCACGCTGAATGGTTC
>JACQTM010000384.1 GCA_016210825.1 Hyphomicrobiales bacterium | reverse complement strand
CTATTGATACAGCGCTAGAAGCCTGCTCCGTCGCCGTGTTCGACACAGCGCATGGCGATATTGCCGTCAGCGAATCGCAACCAATGGTCCGCGGCCATGCTGAAGCGTTGATGCCGCTCATTGCCGGCGTCATGGATACCGCGGGTCTCTGGTTCGCCAACATCGACCGCGTCGCTGTCACGACCGGGCCGGGGAGCTTCACCGGTTTACGTGTCGGCCTTGCGGCTGCGCGTGGGATCGGCCTAGCGGCCGGCAAGCCTGTCGTCGGACTGACGACCCTTGCCGCCTTCGCCGCACCGCATATCGCGCAGGACGGCACGAGTTCCGTAACCGCCGTGATCGACGCACGGCACTCGCAAGTTTATTTGCAGCGATTCGGGCCGGCCGGTCGAACGGTGATCGCACCGCGCATCGCAACGATCGACGAAGTCGTACGTATAGCTGTCAATGGCCATGCATGCCTGGTCGGCACGGCGGCGAAGCTCGTTGCCGCGCATTGGCCTGCCGGCGCGCCAGCTCCACGTATCGATGACCGCCGTGCCCCGGATATCGGCTGGGTGGCACGGCTCGGTGCCGCCGCGAGCGAGGGTCAATTCCCGCCAAAACCACTTTACCTTCGCGCACCCGACGCCCAGCCTCAGGACGCCGCGCAATTGCCGCGCCGATGATCGCGACGCTGATCAGGCTCTTCACGCGCGCGGAGCCTTCACTATCCGAGGCACGATCGCATGACGCGCCCGCACTCGCCGCGCTTCATGATGTATCCTTCCGCCGCGGCTGGAGCGACGGCGAATTCGAGCAGCTTTTGCTCGATCGCAACGTGCTGGCACATCGCGCCATGGCTAGCCGCAGACTTGTAGGTTTCATCATTTCGCGTAAGGCGGATACCGAGGCGGAAATATTATCCGTCGCGGTCGCCAAGTCGTTACGAGGCCGCGGACTTGCCCGGAATTTGCTTAACCTACATTTGCGCCGACTAGCCGCGCTAGGTGTCGCTTGGGTTTTTCTCGAAGTCGACGAGGACAATGAGGCGGCCTGCCGCCTCTACCGTCGCGCGGGATTCCGCGAGGTCGGCCGACGCGAGGGTTATTATGCCTCTGGCGGCTCAAGCGGTGCGGCAGCGCTTATCCTACGGCGGGATCTTGCCTAGATCGCCGACAATGGACGGTGGTCGCAACGCTGAATATGATAGCGGATCCCGGCGGAGAGATTCTTGACGACGATCAAGCCGACCAGCATTGAAGCACAATGCGCCGCGAAGGGCATGCGAATGACCGAGCAGCGGCGCACCATCGCGCGTGTGCTCAACGATTCCGACGATCATCCCGATGTCGAGGAATTGTACCGGCGCTGTTCGAAGATCGACAGCCACATCTCGATCTCCACCGTCTATCGAACCGTAAAACTGTTCGAGGATGCCGGCATTATCGAACGTCACGATTTCCGCGAGGGCCGCGCGCGTTTCGAGCAAGCTTCGGATAGCCATCACGATCACCTAATTAACCTGCGGACCGGCGAGGTCATCGAATTTCAATCCGAAGACATCGAGCGCCTGCAGCGCGAAATCGCACGCAAGCTTGGCTATCAGCTTGTCGATCATCGGCTTGAGCTTTACGCCGTTCCGCTCAACGACGAAAAAAAACGGTAATGCTGCGGATCGCATTCATCCCGGTTGCATTCGTTGTCATGACAACGGGGCTCGCAGCAACCTTATGGATCTTGCAGCTGCTGCGATTGCCCGGACGGCGCGCGGTGTCTCGCGCCTATTCGCGCGCGCTCTGTGCACTGCTTGGGGTTAGAATCGATGTGGTCGGCGCGTTGTCCCGCGATCGGTCCGTGCTCGTCATCGCAAACCATGCCTCCTGGCTGGACATCCTTGTACTCACCGCTGTCGCGCCCGTAATCTTCGTTGCCAAGCGCGAAGTCGCGAATTGGCCGCTGGTCGGACTCGTCGCCAAGTTGCGGCCCACTGTCTTCGTCGACCGCTCGCGCCGCCATCAGACGGGCGACGTCAACGCGGCAATCGCGCAACGCCTCGCCCATGGCGATCCTGTCGTGCTATTCGCCGAAGGGACGTCGAGTGATGGCAATCGCGTCCTACAATTTCGATCCGCGTTATTCGGTGCCGCCGAAAGCCTACTGTCGCGCGGGGCACCTCAAGTCTTGTTACAGCCGGTATCGATCGCCTATACGCATATTCAAGGCCTGCCGCTGGGACGCCAGCATCGCCCGCTGGTCGCTTGGTACGGCGACATGAAACTTGTGTCGCATTTGAGGGAACTTGTGCGCCGTGGTGCTGTCGATGTTGTCATTACCTTCGGAGAACATATCTCCTACGTGGGTGGCGACCGGAAAACCCTGGTTAGATCGCTGGAAAACCATGTGCGAACGCTAACGGTCTCGACACTGCGCGGCGGGTCATCAACACGAATGGCTTAACCATTCCTTTTTTGGGCGATTTCGGCTAGAAATGATGCAACATGCGGTGATGGCCGCCTGGAACGATGGGATGTCTGAAGCGCTTGGCATGTTTCACTTTGGACCTTTGAGGCACCCGCAGCCCGAATGGCCCGAATGACCGGCATGAACGAATCCCGCAAGCTCCACGTCAAATCTTTCGGTTGTCAGATGAACGTCTACGATTCACATCGTATGGCGGACACATTGGCGCCGCAGGGCTTCATTGAAACCACGCGGCCTGAAGACGCCGACCTTATCATTCTCAATACCTGCCATATCCGTGAGAAGGCGGCGGAAAAGGTCTATTCCGAGATCGGTCGTATGCGCCTGCTGAAACAAGCCGCTGCCCGCGACGGCCGGCGCATGATGATTGCGGTTGCCGGCTGTGTTGCGCAGGCGGAGGGCGAAGAGATCCTGCGCCGGGCCCCGGTTGTCGATATCGTCGTAGGCTCGCAAAACTACCACCGGCTGCCGGAACTTCTCGCCCGCGCCAAGCGCGATGGCCGTGCGTTCGACACGGAATTTCCAATCGAAAACAAATTCGACCATCTTTCGAGCCCGAGCCGCGAAGCGACGCGCGCGCGTGGAGTTTCGGCCTTTGTCACCGTGCAGGAGGGCTGCGATAAATTCTGCACATTCTGTGTCGTGCCCTATACGCGCGGCGCCGAAATTTCACGCGCGGTTGGTAATATCGTCACCGAGGTGGAGCGCCTCGCGGACGCCGGTGTGCGCGAAGTGACGCTGATCGGGCAGAACGTCAACGCCTATCACGGCGAGGGGCCAGACGGACAACCATGGACGCTCGGCCGGCTATTGGCGCACATTGCGCGGACTCCTGGAATTGTGCGCCTGCGCTATACAACGAGCCATCCTTGCGATGTGGACGATAGCTTGATCGCCGCGCATCGCGATCTCGAAGCGCTCATGCCGCAATTGCACCTGCCGGTGCAATCCGGCTCCGACCGTATCCTTGCCGCCATGAATCGCCGCCACACTCGCGCCGATTACTTGCGAGCGATCGAACGACTGCGCACCGCGCGATCAGATATTGCTTTTACATCGGACTTCATCATCGGCTTTCCCGGCGAGACCGAGGATGATTTTCGCGCGAGCGTAAGCCTCGTTGACGAGGTCGGATACACGGGAGCGTTCTCGTTCAAGTATTCACCACGGCCCGGTACGCCCGGGGCGGAAATGGCCGATCAGATACCCGAAGCGGTGAAATCGGAACGTCTGCAAAGATTGCAGGAGGTGATCGACCGTCATCGTGACGCCTTCAACCGCAATTGCGTCGGCCGCAGGTTCACCATCCTGTTTGAAAAGCCCGGCAGGCTGCCCGGCCAACTGGTCGGCCGTTCACCCTATCTTCAACCGGTGCAGACGATGGCGCCGGTCGCGTCGATTGGCCAAATCGCTGAAGTTTTGGTGAATGAAGCTGGATCGAATAGTCTTTTCGGCGCACTCATACCGGCTTCGATCGATCGTAAGGAATCCTTGCTCACCGCGACGGGAGCCTAAAGCGTTGCGCGCATTCAAGCCGGGCCGAACCACCATGTCTGACGCCGCCGCGACGACGCAGACGGCACTTGCCTTCGACGACAATCGCCTGGCATCCACGCTATTCGGCCAATATGGCCAGAACCTTGCATTGATCGAGCGTAAGCTCGGCGTTGTCGCCGATTCGCGAGGCAATCTCGTCAACATCGAGGGTTCGCGCGAAGCCTGCGGGCAGGCCCGGCATGTGCTCGAAACGCTCTACGATCAGCTCAAGCGCGGCGGCGACGTGATTACCGGCGACGTCGAGGGTGCAATTCGTCAGGTGCTGGCGCAAGGCTCACTGTTCGAAGTCGATTCTAGTTCCGCGCGCGCACAATTCGAAGAAATCTCCTTACGCAAGCGGCCAGTGCGCGCGCGCACCGCAGGGCAGGACGCCTATGTCCGCGCGCTTCGCCGCAACGCGCTCGTTTTCGGCGCCGGACCGGCGGGCACCGGCAAGACTTGGCTCGCAGTCGCCCATGCCATTTGGCTATTCGAGCGCAAGGAAGCCGATCGCATCATCCTGTCGAGGCCCGCAGTCGAGGCGGGCGAGCGACTTGGATTCCTTCCGGGCGACATGCGTGAAAAAGTCGATCCGTACTTGCGTCCGATTTACGACGCGTTGTTCGATTTAATGGAGCCACGGATCGTGGAGCGCGCGTTGCAGAGCGGCGAGATCGAAATCGCGCCGCTTGCCTTCATGCGGGGCCGGACATTATCGAACGCAGTCGTCATCCTCGACGAGGCGCAGAACACAACGCATATGCAGATGAAGATGTTTCTGACGCGATTGGGGGAAAACAGCCGGATGATCGTCACTGGCGATCCGAGCCAGGTGGACTTGCCGTTTGGCCAGACGTCCGGGCTTGCCGAGGCTATCCGCCTGCTCGCCGACGTCGAAGGTGTTGGCAACGTTGTCTTCACGCATGAAGACGTCATTCGCCATGAATTGGTCGCCCGCATTGTTGCGGCGTATGACCGTGCGGCTGCCGTGCCGGCGGGCATCCGCGCTGGAAAGGACCGCGAGGGCAAAAAATGACAAGATTGCCGAATGGGGTAGCCCCGGCAATCGACGTCATTGTCGATTCCGTCCTGTGGCGCGGACAACCGGACGCCGAAATCGTCGTACGTCGTGCAATCGCGACGGCTGCCGCAGCGGTCTCAACCAAGGACGCCGAGCTTGCTATCGTTCTGACCGAAGATTCGGCGATCCGCGCACTCAACTGGAAATGGCGCGGAACGGATAAATCGACCAATGTCTTGTCTTTTCCGGCAGGTCATTCGGTTCGCGACGTTCCGAAGAATCTTGGTGACATCGTCATTGCATTCGAGACCGTGGAGTTGGAAGCAGCAGCGGAAGGAAAGCCGTTTTCCGATCATCTCGCACATCTTGCAGTTCATGGGTTTCTGCATCTTTTGGGCTACGATCACGAAACCGCCGGCGAAGCCAATGTGATGGAACGCCTCGAATCTTCTATCCTTGCGCAACTCGACATGCCCGATCCTTATCGGATGCGCGATGCCGAGGTCTGATTGAAGCGCCATGTCTGACACCGATGCTGTCGGCCGCAGCGAAGCGACTGGCCCGAGCAACGAGCAACGCAACCTTCCGGTCCTGGTGCCGCAACCGGGTGCGAACCTGGAGGCAAGCGGCAATTGGCTCGTGCGCATGCTGCGCCTGATTTTTCGTTGGAAAGCCGGATCGATACGCGCCGATTTGAAGGATGTTCTCGAAACGGGCGCCGGCGGTGAAACGGGTTTCTCCCCGGAAGAAAGCGCCATGCTCAGGAATATCCTGGGTTTACGGGAACGCCGCGTCGCCGACGTGATGGTACCACGCGCCGATATCGTATCTGTGCAGCAGGACATCGCGCTTGGCGAACTGATCAAAGTGTTCGAAGGTGCCGGCCATTCGCGGCTGGTCGTCTACAACGACACGCTCGACGATCCCGCCGGTATGGTTCACATCCGCGACCTGATTGCGTTCATGACAAAGGGCGCCGCGGTTGCCGCCAAGGCCAATATCAAGCGCAAAAAACCGTTGCCTGCTGGGCTCGACCTGAAGGCGATCGATTTGGCCATGACGCTGTCGGCGGCAAATATTATTCGCACGATCCTCTTCGTCCCGCCGTCGATGCCCGCGATGGATTTGCTCGCCAAAATGCAGACGACACACATTCATCTTGCGCTGGTGGTCGATGAATATGGCGGTACCGAGGGCATCGTTTCCATTGAGGATATCGTCGAATTGATCGTGGGTAACATTGAGGACGAGCACGATTATGAAGAGGCGCCGGGCGTGGTGCGCCAGCCTGACGGCTCATTCATCGCCGACGCGCGCGCCAGTATTGAAGAGGTTACGGCGATCATTGGTGCGAGCTTCGACATCGGAGAAATCGTCAAAGAGGTCGATACGCTCGGCGGCTATCTCGTGACCCGTGTGGGCCGAGTACCCGTGCGCGGCGAATTGGTGCCGGGTCCTGGTCTCTTCGAAATCGAGGTCCTCGATGCCGATCCGCGTCGTGTCAAGAAGGTTAGGATTAATCGTAGCAAGGATCGCCGTCTCGATCGCAACAACGACGCGAGGAACGCCGCCGATCGCGCGGCGGTGACCGTAGCGGAAAAACCTGCGGCCGACGAACCGGAACGGCCATCCTCCGAGCCGACCCCGGTACAGGGTTCGCATCAGCCGTGACGATCGCGAGCCTGGCGCATAAGGTCATTCTCGCCTGGGGATGGCGGCGCGGCACAATTGCGTTTTTCGCCGGCGCGGTAACGACGCTGGCGCTACCGCCATTCGACGTCTGGCCGCTTGGCTTCATCACGTTCCCGGTGCTCGTGTGGTTAATCGATGGCGCCGCCGCCGGTCGAGCCGGTGGCCTGCTGGCTGCAGCAGCGGCGGGCTGGTGGTTCGGCTTCGGATATTTCCTCGCCGGGCTTTATTGGGTCGGCCACGCTTTCCTGGTCGATGCGAAGACATTCGGATGGCTTCTGCCGGTCGCAGTGATTTCTTTGCCGGCCGGGCTTGCGGTGTTTACCGCGTTCGGAACCGCTTTCGCGCGTCTGATCTGGACACGCGGACCGATGAGAATTCTTGCGCTTGCCGCCGCGCTCACGATCACCGAATGGTTACGGGGTCACGTTCTGACCGGATTTCCCTGGAATGCCTTCGGCTACACCCTGACGGGGCCACTGGTGCTCGCACAGGGCGCGGCGCTGGTTGGCGTTTGGGGGCTGACTTTCATCGCGGTCGCGGCCTTCGCATCACCGGCCGCGCTCGCCGACGATCCCGCCGATACGCGGCGACGTTATCTGCCGCTCATGCTGGCTATCCTCGTTATTGCCGGTCTGGCCGCATACGGCTTTGGCCAACTGTCGCGTCACCCGACACGATTCACCGACGGCGTGAAGCTGCGCATCATGCAACCAAACCTGCCACAGGACACGCGCTTTAATTATTCGGCCAAGCAGGAAGTCATGAACCGGTATATCGCGCTTTCGGACCGCTCAACCGGTCCGCAATCGACCGGCGTACGCGATGTAACGCATTTGATCTGGCCGGAATCGGCGTTCCCATTCTTTCTCACGCGCGAGGCCGACGCGCTTGCCCAGATCGCAAAATTGCTGCCCGAGGGTACGGTTTTGATCACCGGCGCTGCACGGGCTGACGACGCCACGCCGAACGTCAAGAATGTCCGCGCATACAATTCGGTCTACACCATCGATCATGACGGTTCGATTCTCACGATCTACGACAAGGTTCATCTCGTCCCGTTTGGAGAATTTCTGCCATTCCAACTGGCTCTGGAAAGTCTCGGACTGATGCAACTCACGAAGTTGCCGGGCGGCTTCATCCCTGGCGACCGGCGTCGCAGTTATCCGATCCCGCGGGCGCCGCGTTTCCTGCCGTTGATTTGCTACGAGATCGTATTTCCGGGAGAGGCCGTACCCTTGGGCGAACGTCCCGGCTGGATGCTCAACGTCACCAATGACGCCTGGTTCGGCACCAGCCCGGGGCCCTACCAGCATTTCCGTCAGGCGCGCGTCCGCGCCATCGAAGAAGGATTGCCGCTCGTACGCGCTGCAAATACCGGCATTTCAGCGGTCGTTGATCCGCTCGGACGCATCGTAAATTCATTGTCGTTAGGGATCGAAGGGGTTCTCGACTCGCCATTGCCGCGCCCTATCGGGCGGACGCTCTACGTGCGCGCCGGTGACAGCATTGTTGGCATGCTGGTGGCAATGTCGCTACTACTAGTCTTGCGGCGGCGAATGCGGCGGTGATTACCCTTCCAGTTGTATTTTTAAATTAGAAACAAAGAGTTGGGTGTAATTCGATCAAACACACGGCTATGT
>JACQTM010000383.1 GCA_016210825.1 Hyphomicrobiales bacterium | reverse complement strand
TTTCGCACGAGCCCGGATTGCCGCACCATTCCGGTGGCCGAGGCGCGAACGCCGCACCTGTGCGCGTAACGCAGCAGCGACGTTAAGTTCGTTGGGCCGGCCATCCCGATTCGCACCCGATGTTCGATTCCAAGATCGCGCAGACGTTTGATCCAACGGATGATCGCCGCCGGATCGAAACAGAATTGCGTGACGGTATAGACGTTCAAACCGGTCTGCTCGGCGGCGTCGATCTTGGCGGCCATCGCGCGCTGCAGCGTGTCGCCGGCGATCCGCGGGTGACCATCCGGGTAGCCGGCGATTCCAACCTCGGTGATGCCGTGCCGTTGCAACAAACCGCTCTCCACAATGTCGAGGGCGGATTTATACGGTCCCGCAGCGCTTTCGCGATCGCCGGCGATGACAAGCGCGTGGCGCACGCCGACCTCATCAAGCTTTGCCAGCATGTCGGACAATTCATTGGCGCTCGTGTAGTTGCGCGCGGCGAGATGCGGCACCGGCGTGAGGCCAATCGCTGCGGCTTGCGCGCAATATCCGATCAGCTCCTGCGATGGCCGCTTCGGGATAGCGCTGAGATAGAGCGGCGTACCGGTCGGGGCGTCTTTCTTCAGCGCGTCGAAATCGCGCACATTGGGGTGCGTTGCCTCAAGTGAGAAACCTCGCATCAGCGCGACAATTCGGCGCGCAACCGGTTCCGCGGACGGTGCGGGCATGCGCGGTGCGGGCGAGGCGGGCATCATTTAAAAGCCTCTTCAACTATCGGGGCTATTCGCGCCGTCGTGAAATCACGAAAGACTCGTCGTAAAACCACAAGCCGCCGTGCTCACGCAGCACCTCGCGTGTAGCGTCGATGTAGCGGCCGTCGGCAACGACGCCCGAGAGTCGATCGTCCTCGACCTGCGCGACGTAGATGGCCGCATTCCAGGCTGCGAGCACCGTCGAGGTGCCGATCGATTCGGAAATTTCCGACGGCAAGGTGTGCATGTCGTAACGGAACAGCGCGCGGTTGTCGGCATAAGCGTTGAAGTTCAGCTCCCGGCCGGCAGGTCCGAGCTCCTGCTTCACCGCTCGCATGATCTGATGGCGGTCGGTGGTGAATGGATTATCGTTCGGCCAGATCCTACGGATGATCTCCAATCCCGGATCGTTGCCGTGTGAATGGATAGCGATCAGCCGCCCACCGGGCCCAAGTGCGCGGGCAAGCGGGGCAATGACGCGCTTGGATTTAAATTCGAGCGGTGCGCGCGCGCGATAGGGCTGCGAAGCAATGACGAGATCGTAATTTGCCGTGGTGCCGCCGGGCTTCGGCAGGATCGGATCGAGCAGGAATTTGTGATCGGCGCGATAGATCACGAGCACGACCGGCCGCTCGAAAGCCGGATTGCCGGTCTTGGGATTTACCCCCGCCTTCCAGTTATCGGCGAGGAACGGTTCGAGCTCTGTGATCTGCGCTTCGAATTGATGCGACGAATTTCCGGTCAGTGGTAGTTCATGCCACACGAGACTCTTCGCCGCCGTCATCGATTTCACCGCGAGCCAAGGTGCGTCGGCATAAGCAAGGTTGGTGAGTACAAGCACCGTCCCTGGATGCTCGAAGAAGCGGTCGGCCATCTTCTGCAACGCCAGCCGGATGTCCTCCAGGCTGATCTCCTTGCCGACCACGTAGAACGGCACCGTGGGGTAGCGGTCGTGCATCGCCCGCATCACGCGCGCGAGTACGGTGCCGTCGCCGACGCCGGCGTCAAACAGACGCACGGCAGGCGGACGCGGATGAATGTTGGCAAGCTCGAGCGAGACGCGGTGCGCAATAACCCACTTCTCGCTACAGGTATTCACGAACAGCAGATATTTCTGCCGGTTGTCGAAGAAACGGAAATTGCGCGTCGGATCGTCCGACTTGATCGGCATTGGGGCTCCCGTGGGGGCGGGCAGGGGCATAGGCCGATGCGCGCGTTCGACCACGAGGGGGCGCATTGCGCCATCCAGCGAACGATTGGTCGCCATGAAGGAGCGGATACGGTCGAGCGTCTCGGTGGTGATGCGGCCGCCATGGCGCAGCCGGCTGGCGAGTTTGCCGTCGTTGACGGCGCGCCGGCCGAAGGTGGATTCGGCAAGGCCAGTCTGGCGGCAATAGTCGGAAATTTCCTGCAGTAAGTCCTGCGCATTCATCGTCTTCGGCGCCTCAGTCGCGTCCTCGCCGGGCTCTTTTGGTGGCCCTTGTCGTGCAAATCGAACCAAGATGCGGCCCTCCTGGTCAACCACAAATTATCCCACTTTGTGGATGGGCGAATAGATGGGCCAATGCCCAAACAGGTTATATGGGGAATCTGGCCGAAACGGCAAATCCATTGATTCAATGCGAAACTTTATTAGTGGGCAATAGCACAATAATCAGTGGGCAATTTGCACCTCAGACGTCGAGCGCCTTGATCACCGCATTTCCAATCGCGGCGGTGATCAAGGGATTCGTCGGGCTCTGACTGCTGATTTACCCGCTCATTCCCGCGCAAGCGGGAATCCAGTTATTTCATGACTCTGGGTCCCCGCTTTCGCGGGGACGAGCGGAAAGTGTGAGGCGTCAATCCAGCGCGTTGAGCACGGCCTTGGCGACTGCGTTGGTGCCGTCCTTGCCGCCAAACTCGAATGGCCTGATTCCAGCGGCGAAAGCTTTGTCCACCGCGCGCTCGATGCGCTGCGCTGCCTCCGCCGCCGGAGGATGATCGTGCTTGTCGGCGAGCCAATCGAGCATCATCGCCGCCGACAGCAGCATCGCCGTGGGATTGGCCTTGCCCTGGCCCATGA
>JACQTM010000049.1 GCA_016210825.1 Hyphomicrobiales bacterium | reverse complement strand
TCGACGCGCTGCGGCGCGCGTCGGCGCGACGGATTACGGCGGTGATCCCCTATTTCGGTTATGCGCGGCAGGATCGTAAGGTCGGCGCGCGCACCCCGATTTCGGCCAAGCTCGTCGCCAATCTCATTACCCATGCCGGCGCCGACCGGGTCATGACGCTCGACCTGCATGCCGGCCAGATACAGGGTTTCTTCGATATTCCGACCGATAACCTTTATGCCTCGCCGGTGATGGTGCGCGACATCAAGGAGCGCTTCGATCTCGGTAAGCTCATGGTGGTGTCGCCCGACGTCGGCGGCGTGGTGCGTGCGCGCGGGCTCGCCAAGCGCATCAATGCCCCGCTCGCCATCATCGACAAGCGGCGCGAGCGTGCGGGTGAATCCGAAGTCATGAATGTGATCGGTGAGGTGGACGGCGGGACCTGCATCCTCGTCGACGACATTGTTGATTCGGGCGGGACGCTGGTGAACGCCGCCGACGCGCTGTTGGAGAAAGGCGCGACGGATGTCTACGCCTATATCAGCCACGGCGTGTTGTCCGGCGGTGCGGTCGCCCGCATCACCGGTTCGCGGCTTAAGGAACTCGTCATCACCGACTCCATCCAGCCGACGACGGAAATCGAGGCGGCCGTGAACATTCGCGTGTTGAGCATCGCAAATCTGATTGGCGAGGCGATCGGCCGCACGGCTTCGGAAGAGTCGGTGTCGAGCCTATTTGACTGACCAGCCGTTTCCCAAAACTCGCAAGAGTCAACCGGCCTTATCCACAGCTGTGGATGGGACCAGACATGACATTGTGACGTTTGCAAGAATCCCAAGCCACAGTCCGCGCCGGGTGGGGCTTTCAAGCGAGGAATCCGTCCGGGTATAGTCGGATGCGCAAGTGATTCGCGAGACGCGGTTCATTCGCAGTGCCGGTCTCTTCGTCAGAGCGCGTCCTGTAGGGCGATCCGTTGCGTCGGGTGTGTGTGCGGCGGCGAGCGCATTCCTCAATGTCCCGAGCGACGGATGGAGACGGCATGGCCCTGATCGACTTTTCCGAAGCCCAGCGGATCAATCCTCTCGACGTGGTCGAGCGCGTGGCGGCGGTTAACGACTGGTCTTTCGAGCGCGCGGGCGACGACGAAATAACTATCTTGATCAATGGCCGGTGGACCGACTACCAGGTCTCATTCACCTGGATGGGTGAGATTGAGGCGTTGCATCTGGCTTGTGCCTTCGATCTGAAAGTGCCGGAGCGGCGGCGCGCGGAGGTCCAGCAGTTGATCTCCTATGTCAACGAACAGATGTGGATCGGGCACTTCGATCTCTGGCCGGCCGACGGGATGGTGATGTTTCGTCACGCGCTCGTGCTCGCCGGTGGCGTCGAAGCCTCCGGCAAGCAATGCGAAGCCGTGCTTGGCACCGCTCTCGACGCCTGCGAGCGCTATTTTCCCGCGTTTCAGTTCGTGCTTTGGGCCGGGAAACCCGCACGCGAGGCGCTGGAAGCTGCCATGTTTCAGACCTCGGGCGAGGCCTGACTTGTCGTCCCCGCGAAAGCGGGGACCCATAGCCGCCACGCCATCGGATAAGAAATCCGTCAATCGCCGCATATGCCAGATCGCGATCCGTCAAAGTTGAATCGCGACCGCGGTCCGGATTCCTGATTGGATATGATCCTTTCGAAATCCGGTTTCCACTTTTCGAGATCATGCCCTAGAAATTGCACGGCTTGCGAATATGGGTCCCCGCTTTCGCGGGGACGACAATGGTGGTGATGTCATGACAACAACTGCTCAGGACAGACACCGGCTCGAAGCCTTGGGCCCGCTCGCGCTCGTCGGTGCCGGCAAGATGGGCGGCGCTTTGCTCGATGGCTGGCTTGGCCTTGGGCTTGATCCCCGCAAGCTCACCGTGCTCGATCCAGAACCCTCGGAGGCAGTGCGCGCACTGGCGTCGAAGGGCGTGAATCTCAACCCACGGAAAGCCGCGGACGACGATTTTGCAGCGATCGTGCTTGCCATCAAGCCGCAGACCGCGCCGGACGCGCTACCAACGGTCAAATCGCTGCTCGCGCCCGGCACTGTCGTGATCTCGATCATGGCCGGCCGCACGCTCGCCTTCCTTGAACAGAACCTCGGCAACGCGGCCATCGTGCGCGCAATGCCGAACACGCCGGCGGCGATCGGCCGTGGCATCACAGTTGCGGTTGCGAATGCGCGCGTGAACGCCGCGCAGCGCGCGCTGGCGCATGCGCTCCTGGTCGCGACCGGCCGCGTCGAATGGGTTGGGGACGAACGGCTAATCGACGCGGTCACGGCAGTGTCGGGATCGGGACCGGCCTATGTCTTCCTGTTGACGGAAGCGTTGGCCAAGGCGGGAGCCGCCGCGGGTCTGCCAAATGAGCTTGCAGCGACGCTCGCGCGCGAAACCGTGGCCGGTTCCGGCGAGCTTCTGCACCGCTCGCCGCTTGCGGCCGAAATCCTTCGTCAGAACGTGACATCGCCCGGCGGCACCACCGCTGCGGCATTGGATATCCTCATGGGCCGCGATGGTCTCGAAGCGCTCATGACCGAAGCGGTGGCGGCGGCGACGAAACGCTCGCGTGACCTGGCGGGTTGAACGGCGGCCGCCCCGCCGGCGTGGCCTTGGAACCGCCCTTTATCGGGACTAGATGAAGGGCAGGCACGAACTCCCCTCGAAGGAGGCCGACATGTCCGAACGTGAAAAGATCATCGACGCGCTCATGGCGCTGCTCGCTGAAAAGCCGATTGAACGCATTGGATTGGCCGACATCGCGGCAAAGGCCAGCGTATCGCTGGCACAATTGCGCGGTGAATTCGGTTCGGTATTTGCCATTCTCGCCGCGCAGATGAAAGCGGTCGACCAGGCGGTGCTGGCCGGCGGCGACGCCGACATGGCCGAAGAAACCCCGCGCGAACGGTTGTTCGACGTGCTGATGCGCCGGCTGGAAACGCTCAAACCACACAGGGCGGCACTGCGGTCGCTGATGGGCTCTGCCACCCGCAATCCGGGGCTTGCATTCGCGCTTAACGGTCTCGCCGTGCGCTCGCAGAAATGGATGTTGACGGCAGCGGGCATCTCGGCCACCGGAACGAAAGGCATGGTACGGGCGCAAGGTTTGGCGATGCTGTTCGCCAGTGTGCTGTGCACGTTCGTCGACGACGACGATCCCGGCCTCGCGCGCACCATGGCGGCGCTCGATCGCAATCTGTCGCGCGGAAAACGCTGGTCCGGTTTCCTAGACGATCTGTGCTGTATTCCCGCCGCGCTATGCCGCACGCGGCGTTGGCGCGCGCGGCGGCGTGTTGACGAGGCCGGGACGATTGCCGCGTAGCATCCCTCCCCTGAAAGGGGAGGGTCGCCGCCGAAGGCGGCGGGGTGGGGTCGATCTTCAGCCAAAACCAGTGCGAACGAGAATTGCCCCCACCCGACTCGCTTCGCTCGCCACCCTCCCCCGCAAGCGGGGGAGGGATAACAACATTACACCGGTACGCGTACCG
>JACQTM010000388.1 GCA_016210825.1 Hyphomicrobiales bacterium | reverse complement strand
GCGGAAGTCGCGCGGCAATCGGGCCGCCACGAGATGATTAAAATCTGGAGTCGGCGCTCGACGATCCTGCCGCAATTCGTCGGCCTCACCTTCGGCGTCTATAACGGTCAGAAACACATTCCGGTGATGGTCACCGAGGAAATGGTCGGCCACAAGTTCGGCGAATTTTCGCCATCGCGTTCATTCTACGGCCATTCGTCCGATCGCAAAGCCAAACGCATGGCCGGCACACCGGCGGCGCCTGGCGCACCTGCTGCTGCCGCGCCTGTTACGCCGGCGAGCGGAACCTAAGGGAGAGGGCCAATGGGCAAGCGCAAGCGCGAGCGCACACTCCCGGACAATGAGGCGAAGGCGGTGGCCCGTATGCTGCGTGTCTCGCCGCAGAAGCTCAATCTCGTCGCGCAATTGCTCCGCGGCAAAAAAGTCGCGGCCGCGCTCGCCGATCTGCAATTTTCGCGCAAGCGCATCGCGGTCGATGTCAAGAAGTGTCTGGAATCGGCTATCGCCAACGCCGAGAACAACCACGATCTCGATGTCGACGATCTCGTCGTTGCCGAAGCCCACGTGGGCAAGGCACTGGTGCTCAAGCGCTTCGCGCCGCGCGGCCGCGGCCGCGCCGGCAGGATTTTCAAGCCGTTCTCGCACCTGACGATCGTCGTGCGTCAGGTCGAGGCTGCGGCTTAGAGGGAAGAGAGTAGGCAATGGGTCAGAAGGTCAATCCGATCGGCTTGCGCCTCGGCATCAATCGTACCTGGGACTCGCGCTGGTTCGCGGGCAAGAACGATTACGGCGCGCTGCTGCACGAGGACATGAAGATCCGCAAGAATCTGCAGGAGCAGCTCAAGCAAGCCGCGGTGTCGAAAATCGTGATCGAGCGCCCGCATAAAAAGTGCCGGGTCACGATCCATTCCGCACGCCCCGGCGTCGTCATCGGCAAGAAGGGCGCCGATATCGAAAAGCTGCGCCGCACGGTCGCGAAGATGACCGACAGCGACGTCGTGATCAACATCGTCGAAATCCGCAAGCCCGAGCTTGATGCGCAACTGGTCGCGGAATCGATCGCACAGCAACTCGAGCGCCGCGTCGCCTTTCGCCGCGCTATGAAGCGCGCGGTGCAAACCGCAATGCGGCTTGGCGCCGAGGGCATCCGCATCAACTGTTCCGGCCGGCTGGGCGGCGCGGAAATCGCGCGCATGGAATGGTATCGCGAGGGGCGCGTTCCGTTGCACACATTGCGCGCCGACGTCGATTACGGCATCGCCACTGCGTTCACAACCTATGGCACCTGCGGCGTGAAGGTTTGGATCTTCAAGGGTGAAATCATGGAGCATGATTCCATGGCGCAGGATAAGCGGCTCGCCGAATCCGAAGCCGGCCGCCCGCGCCGCGACATGCCGGCCGAGTAGGAAAGCTTTTCGACATGTTGCAGCCGATCCGCACCAAGTTCCGCAAGGCCCATAAGGGGCGCATCCACGGCGTCGCCACCTCGGGCATCGATCTCGTTTTCGGGCAATTCGGGCTGAAGGCGCTCGAGCCCGAGCGCGTCACCGCGCGCCAGATCGAAGCCGCGCGCCGCGCGCTCACGCGTCATATGAAACGCTCGGGCCGCGTCTGGATCCGCATCTTTCCGGATGTGCCGGTGTCGAAAAAACCGATCGAAGTGCGAATGGGCAAAGGCAAGGGCACGCCGGAATTCTGGGTCGCGCGCGTCAAACCCGGCCGCATCATCTTCGAGGTGGACGGCATATCCGTCGCAATGGCGCGCGAGGCGCTGGCGTTGGCCGCCGCCAAGTTGCCGATCAAGACGCGCTTCGTCGAGCGCATCGCCGAGTAGGGGACAAGGTACCGTGAAAGCCTCTGACGCAAGAGCCATGACCGTCGATCAGATCGACGACGAGGTGCTCAAGCTCAAGAAAGAGCAGTTCAACTTGCGTTTCCAGCGCGCCACGGGTCAATTGGAAAACACCGCGCGCGTGCGCCTAGTGCGCCGCGATATCGCGCGACTGAAAACCATTGCAACGCAGAAGCGCGCGGGTGCTGAGCCGACTATACGCGCGCCGGAGCCACGCCCCGTAAAACCGAAGGCGCCGAAGCCCGCCGCCGAGGCGACGCCGAAGCCCAAGGCGAAGGCCAAGCCTGTGGCGAAGGAAAAATCCAAAGCCAAGCCCGCGACCGGTAAGCGCGCCGCCAAGGCCAAGTCGGCGACGAAGTCGAAGTCGAAAGACAAGTGAGGAATTGAGAGATGCCGAAGCGTCAGCTGCATGGCGTCGTGGTGAGCGACAAACAGGACAAGACGGTGATCGTAAGCGTCGAACGGCGCTTCACCCACCCAGTCCTGAAGAAGACCATTCGGCGCACGAGCAAGTTCCACGCCCACGACGAGAAGAACGAGTTTTCGGTCGGCGACATGGTGTGGATCGAGGAGCATCGGCCGATTTCGAAACTCAAGCGCTGGAAAGTGGTCCAGGGCGAGAAGAAAAAGAAGGTGCTGTGAGCGCGCCAATCGCGCTCGCATCGGAAACGAGGGTAGCCCCATGATCCAGATGCAGACCAACTTGGACGTCGCCGACAATTCCGGCGCGCGCCGCGTCATGTGCATCAAGGTGCTCGGCGGCTCAAAACGCAAATACGCAACCATCGGCGATGTCATCGTCGTATCGGTGAAGGAAGCGATCCCGCGCGGGCGCGTGAAAAAGGGCGAAGTGATGAAGGCTGTGGTGGTGCGGGTACGCAAGGACATCAAGCGTCCCGACGGCTCGGTCATCCGCTTCGATCGCAATGCCGCGGTGCTGATTACCCCGCAGATGGAGCCAGTCGGCACCCGCATCTTTGGCCCGGTGCCGCGCGAATTGCGCGCGAAAAACCACATGAAGATCATCTCACTCGCGCCAGAGGTGCTGTGATGGCGGCGAAAATCAAGAAAGGCGACAAGGTCGTCATCCTGACCGGCCGCGATAGGGGCCGTAGCGGAGAGGTCATCGAGGTGCGGAGCGCCGATGGCCGTGCGCTCGTTCGCGGCGTCAACATGGTCAAGCGGCACCAGAAGCAAACCCCAAAGCAGGAGGGCGGCATCATCTCAAAGGAGGCGTCGATCCACCTGTCCAATCTCGCGCTCGCCGATCCGAAGGACGGCAAGCCGACACGCATCGGGTTCAAAATGGTCGGCGACCGCAAGGTGCGTTTCGCCAAACGTTCGGGGGTCGAAATCGATGGCTGAGGCACATTATACGCCGCGGCTGAGGACCTTGTTCGACGAGGTTGTGCGCGCGAATCTGACGAAGCAGTTCGGCTACACCAACAGGATGCAGGTACCCGTGCTGGCCAAGGTCGTGCTCAATATGGGCATCGGCGAAGGCGTCAACGATCGCAAAAAGGTCGATTCCGCCGCCGCCGACCTCTCGCTGATCGCGGGACAGAAGGCCATTATCACCAAGGCGCGCAAGTCGATCGCGACCTTCAAGCTCCGCGATGGCCAGGCCATCGGTGCCAAGGTCACGCTGCGCAAGGCACGGATGTACGATTTTGTCGATCGCCTGGTGAATATCGCACTGCCGCGCGTGCGCGATTTCCGCGGACTCAACCCGAAGAGTTTCGATGGCCGCGGCAACTACACCATTGGCATTAAGGAGCACATCGTCTTTCCCGAGATCGACTACGACAAGGCGGCGGAGATCTGGGGCATGGACATCACCATCTGCACTACGGCGCGCAGCGACGACGAAGCGCGCGCCTTGTTGACGGCGTTTAACTTCCCGTTCCGGCAGTGAGCGAGGCGATCTCTCTCAAACGCGGATACGCAAGGAGCAGCGAATGGCAAAGAAGAGTTCGATAGAGAAAAACAACCGGCGGCGGCGCATGACGAAATCCTTCGCCGGCAAGCGTGCCCGCCTCAAGGCGATCGCCAATGATAAGTCCAAGCCAATGGAGGAGCGCTTCGCGGCGACGCTGAAGCTTGCGCAATTGCCGCGCAACTCTTCGGCGACCCGCATCCGCAACCGTTGCGAGGTGACGGGGCGCCCGCGCGCTTATTATCGAAAAGTCAAAATGAGCCGCATCGCCATTCGCGATCTCGGCTCCCGGGGGCTGATCCCCGGCCTCGTGAAGTCGAGCTGGTAAGGGGAGGATCGGAACGATGGCGATGAACGATCCGCTCGGCGACATGCTTTCGCGCATTCGCAATGCACAGCTGCGCAACAAAGCGAAGGTTTCCACTCCCGGCTCGAAATTGCGCGCTACGGTGCTCGAAGTGCTTAAATCCGAGGGCTACATACGCGGCTACGCGATGGTCGAGCACAAGAACGGGCGCAGCGAACTCGAGATTGAGTTGAAATATTTCGACGGCGAACCGGTGATCCGCGAGATCGCCCGTGTGTCGAAACCCGGCCGCCGGGTTTATGCGTCGGTGAAGAACCTGCCGCGCATCAACAACGGCCTCGGCGTTGCAATCCTCTCCACGCCCAAGGGCGTGATGGCCGACCATGCCGCGCGCGACGCCAATGTCGGCGGCGAAATCCTGTGCACGGTGTTCTAAGGGGTCCCGCTATGTCTCGTGTCGGTAAAAAACCAGTCGCGGTTCCCTCTGGCGTCACCGCCAATGTCGAGGGCCAGACCGTCAAGGTCAAGGGCCCCAAGGGTGCGGTGCAGCTTGTTGTCGACGACGAGGTCGCCGTGAAAATGGAGCAGGGCTATATCGCCGTCGACCCGCGCAGTGACACCAAGCGCGCCCGCGCGATGTGGGGCACCTATCGCGCGCAACTCGCCAACCTGATGGCCGGGGTAACCAAGGGTTTCGAGCAACGCCTTGAAATCACCGGCGTCGGTTTTCGTGCCGCGGTGCAGGGAAAGCAGCTGCAGCTCGCGCTTGGCTATAGCCACGATGTCAATTATCCGATCCCGGACGGGATTACGATCGCAACGCCGAAACCGACTGAAATCGTCATCACTGGGAGCGATCGCCAGAAGGTCGGCCAAGTCGCGGCCGAGATTCGCGGCTACCGCCCGCCCGAGCCCTATAAAGGCAAGGGAGTGAGATACACAGGCGAGTACATAT
>JACQTM010000387.1 GCA_016210825.1 Hyphomicrobiales bacterium | reverse complement strand
GATGCCGAAGACGAGCGTCAACCCGGCGGCAAGCAGGAACAGCAGCAGCCCGAATTGCAGACCGTTCAGGCATTGCTCGATGAACAGTAGCATGGCCCCCGCCACCCTCGCGCCGCGCGATTGCCGCGGCAATTCGTGTTTATTCTACCGATAAACAAAACGGGACGGCAGCAGCGTCGATCGCTCCTGCCGTCCCGCCGATTTAGCCGATTACCACTTCATCGCGCATTTGCCGTGGTGCTTGTCCTGGCTGTCCTTGACGATGGTCGCCACCGTCTTGAGCGTCAGGTTGCCCTCGGCATCCTTCACCACGTCCTGTAGATAGAAATTCTGAATCGGGAAGTGGTTGTTGCCGTACTTGTACGGGCCGCGCACCGATTTGTAGTTGGCTTTGCGCATTTCGGCGCGCATGGCGTCCTTCTTGCTGAGGTCGCCCTTCACTGCCACCACCGCGCTGTTGACGAGGCCCACGGCATCATACGACTGCGCGCCGTAGAATGTCGGGTAGTTGCCATGCTTCTTGCGGAAGTCTGCCACGTATTTCTTGTTGGCATCGTTTGGCAGATCGTTCACCCAATGCTGGGCGCCCGGCACGCCGAGAGCCAAGTCCTTCTGCAGCTTCAGCGTGATCGCATCGATCGTGAACGCCGTGTAGAGCGGGATCTGACCCTTCAGTCCAGCTTGAGCATATTGCGTCAGGAATTGCACGCCGGACGCCCCGGGATAAAACACGAAGATCGCATCGGGCTTAGCCGCGCGCGCCTTGGATAGCTCGGCGGAGAAGTCGAGCTGGTCTGGCCACTTGGTCAAATCCTCGCCGATCACCTTGCCCTTGAAGGTCGAAGCCACGCCCGCCAGCATGTCCTTGCCGGCGGCATAGTTCGGGCCGATCAGATAAACGGTCTTCACGCCCTTCTGGTTCAGGTATTCGCCCATCGCCTGCGGCGTCTGGTCGTTGTTCCACGACGTCGAAAAGAAGAATGGCGAGCAGAGTTCACCGGCGATTTGCGAGGGCCCGGCATTGGAGCTGATCAGGAACGTTTGTGAATCGAGCACCGGTTTGAGCGAGGCGAGCAACACGTTCGACCAGATATAGCCGATGACGAAATCGACCTTGTCGGCCTGGATCAGCTTCTCGGTCTTCTGCTTGCCGACTTCGGGCTTTTGCTGGTCGTCCTCGTAGATCACCTCAACGGGCAGACCGCCCATCTTGCGGCCGATGTGATCGAGCGCGAGCTCGAAGGAGTTGCGCATATCGTTGCCGATCACCGCAGTCGGCCCACTGAACGTCGAGACAAAGCCGATCTTCACCGACTTCGATTGGGCCATTGCTGGCCCCGCCGCGAGCGCGAGGATCGCGCCGGCGGCAATCAAGGTCTTCTTCATATTTCCGTACCTCCCGATCGAGTTTCGGCCGCTCGCAAGAGCGATCCTTCTTCGCCGATCCTAGATGATCGGCGCAACACTCAAAAGGATTCTCTTGGCCGGCGCATGCGCGTGACGGTTCATCACAGTTAAAGGTTAGCATTCATAGCGGTCCCTTCTGGCGGGAACCTGGTTCACGCGGGCCCTTCGGCCCGCAACTTGAAGCGCTGGATCTTGCCGGTCGCGGTCTTCGGCAGATCGCTGCGGAATTCGATCCAGCGCGGATACTTGAATGGCGCGAGTTTGGACTTGACGTGGTCCTGCAGCGTGCGCGCCAGCGCCTCGCTTTCCCCGCCTGGTTTCTTGAGCACGACGAAAGCTTTCGGCTTGATCAGCTTCTGTTCGTCGGGCCAGGCGACAACGGCCGCTTCGAGTACATCCGGATGAGTGAGCAACGCTGCCTCGACCTCGAAGGGAGAGACATACATGCCGGAGACTTTCAGCATGTCGTCCTGGCGGCCGCAGCAAACGAGGTAACCCTCATCATCCTCGAGATATTTGTCGCCGGAACGTGTCCATTCGCCGAGGAAGGTCGACCGCGTCTTCTCGCGGTTGTTCCAATACATGATCGCGCTGGTCGGGCCGCGCACATAAAGCTCGCCCATCTCGCCTTTCTTGACCGGGTTGCCGTCGTCGCCGACGAGTTTGATCTCGTAGCCCGGCACCGGCCTACCGGTGGTGCCGTATTTCGTAGCTCCCGGGCGGTTGGTGAGATAGATGTGCAGCATCTCGGTGGTGCCGAGGCCGTCGGAGATTTCCACGCCGTAACGCTCGGCAAAACGCTTGGCGATATCGGGAGGCAAGGCCTCGCCAGCGGAAATCGCGCGGCGCAGCTTGAGTTCGGAGCGCTGCGGTGCCGCCGGGCTCGCGAGGAACGCGCCATAGAATGTCGGCACGCCGAAGAACACCGTGATCGGATGCTTCTTGAGCAAAGCCGAGACGCCGTCCGGCGTCGGCCGTTCGGCATTGAGCACGACCGTCGCGCCGACCGACATCGGGAAGGTCATGGCGTTGCCGAGGCCATAGGCAAAGAACAATTTCGCCACCGAGTGGATAACGTCGCTTTCCTTCAAGCCGGCGATCGGCGTGCCATAGAGATCGGCGGTCAGCGGCAGGCTCGCATGCACATGCACGGCGCCTTTCGGCTTTCCGGTCGATCCCGAGGTGTAGAGCCAGAAGCACATGTCGTCGCGCGTCGTCGGCGCGGTCGCGCCATCGGGCTTCGCCGAGACGACCACGTCCTCGAAGCGTTTATGCCCCTGGGCATTGTCGCCGGAGACGATGACATGGGCGAGATCGGGACACGACTTGATGATTCCACCAAATTTCGCATAGAGCGCCTCCGACACCACGAGCGCCTTGGCGCGGCTGTCGGTCAGCATGAACTTGTAGTCGTCCTCGGTGAGCAGCGTGTTCACCGGCACGGGAACGATGCCGGCCTTGATCGCGCCGAGAAAGGCGGTCGGCCAGTCGATGGTGTCGGTCAGCGCGATCATAATGCGCTGCTCGCGCGCGATGCCGAGCGCGCGCAACGCGGCGGAGAAACGCTCGACCCGGTCGGCGAGCTGGCCATAGGTCCAGCTTCCGCGCGTATCGATAAAGGCCGCCTTGTTGGCCCGGCCGGCGGCAAGGTTGCGTGCAAGGATATCGGCGGCGAAATTATAGTCGCGTGGAATGGCGTCGATCGGCGTTTCCGTCACGCCCATCCGGGTGGCAGCCGCCGTGATGTCGGCCAGAGCCATTCGTCCTCCCGCATTAGCCTTTTCGCTTCGCGCGCGGCATATCCGTTGATCCGGACGCCGATTGGCCTTATTCCCCGTCACAACATGCACTATTATGCATGTTGCCCCACGGGCCCGCAACGCGTTTCGCATACAGCCAAGCAGGCCGGCCGTGGTCCCCTATCGTTATCCGCCCCTGGCCCTGGCGGTCCAACACGCCAGCGAAGTTTCTCTATAATGCCCTTATGAAGTTCGGCCACACCGGCCCATGACAAAAATCAAATCGAGGAGAGGTCCCATGGACGAGACGGTCCGCAAGATCAGCGCCGACGACATCAACCCGCGCTACAACTGGGGCCGTGCCTTGCCTGCGCTCGGCACCATGGGTGTCGACTTCGAGGAACGCGTCGATTACCGCCGCCTGCACCGCTACCGGCTCGGCCGGGTCAAGCAGGCGCTGGACAAGTCCGAGCTCGGCGCACTCCTCGTCATGGACGTCAACAACATCCGCTACATCACCTCCACCAAGATCGGTGAATGGGAACGCGACAAAATCTGCCGCTGGGCGCTGCTCACCCGCGACGCTGAGCCGATCCTGTGGGATTTCGGCTCGGCCGCCGTGCATCACCGGCTCTATGCGCCGTGGCTCAAGCCGGAAAACTGCAAGGCCGGCCTGCTCGGCTTGCGCGGCACGGTGTCGCCTTCCTTCGGCCTGATGGAAAAGCACGCCAAGGAAATCGCGGCGCTGATCAAAGCCGCCAAGTGCGACAAAATGCCCGTCGGCGTCGACATCATCGAGCCGCCGATGATGTTCGAACTGGAAAAGGCGGGACTCAAGATCGTTGACGGCCAGCAGGTGATGCTGGAGGCGCGCGAGATTAAGAACGTCGACGAGATCGCGCTGCTCAACCGCGCCGCCGCAATGGTCGACGGCGCCTATCACATGATCAACGAGGAGCTCAAACCTGGCGTGCGCGAGAATGACATCGTCGCGAAGGTGAATGAGTTCCTCTATCGCCACGGTTCCGACGACGTGGAGGCGGTCAACGCCATTTCCGGCGAGCGCTGCAATCCGCATCCGCACAATTTTACCGACCGCATGGTGCGGCCGGGCGACCAGGCGTTCTTCGACATCCTGCAATCCTTCATGGGTTATCGCACCTGCTACTATCGCACCTTCAATGTCGGGCGCGCGACGAGCGTGCAGCACGATGCCTACAAGAAGGCGCGCGAATGGCTCGACAACGCGATCGCGCTGATCAAGCCGGGCGTGACCACCGACAAGGTATGCAGCGTGTGGCCGAAGGCGCCCGATTTCGGCTTCCCCGACGAACTCGCCGCGTTTGGCCTGCAATTCGGCCACGGCCTCGGGCTCAATTTGCACGAGCGGCCGATCATCTCGCGCGTCGTCTCGCTCGAGCACCCGACCGTGATCCAAGAGGGCATGGTGTTCGCGCTCGAAACCTACTGCCCGGCGAAGGACGGTTATTCGGCGGCGCGCATCGAGGAAGAGGTGGTGGTCACCGACAAAGGCTGCCGCGTGATCACGCTGTTCCCGGCGGAGGAATTACCGATCGCGAACAGGTATTGAGGTCGCGTACATCGCGTGCATGCGAGGGGGATGCAGATGCGTGCCTTGATTTCAGCCGCGATCCTGCTCGCGGTGTCCCAGGCTTCCGGACTGGCGCAGGCCACAAAGCCCGAACTTGCCCCACAGGGGAAATTGCGAGCTGCCCTGGTCGGCTCCAATCCAGTCCTCGTGACAAAAATGCCGGATGGCACGCTCACTGGGGTTTCCGTTGATCTCGGTAAGCTCATCGCCGAAAAGTTCGGCGTGCCGTTCGAGCCGGTGGTCTATGGTGACACGGACGCGTATGCGCAAAGCTTCGGCAAGGGAGCATGGGACGTCGCCATCGGCCCGCGCACGCCGGTGGCCGAGGCGGCCTGCGACTTCAGCCCAGATTTCATGCTCGTCGACAACATCTATGTTGCTGCGCCGGGACGCGACTTTGCCGATGCCCACCAGGTCGATCGGCCGGGCGTGAAAATCGCAGTCGTCCTCAACGGCGCGCCCGATCAGTTTTTGAGCAAGTCGTTGAAGTCGGCGGAACTCGTACGCATCCGTGGCGGGCGCAATGAAATGATCGAGGCGTTACGCAGCGGCAAAGCCGACCTTTATGGCTCCAATGCCGAAAATGTTCAGGCCGTATTCAAGGGCCTTCCCGGTGCAAAGATTCTTCCCGGCGCGTTTCGCAGCGTGCGCATGGCGGTGGCCGTACCCAAGGGACTTTCGAAGGCCGCGCAGGAGAAGCTTGCCGCCATTGTGACCGACGCGAAGCAAACGGGTGTCGTGCAAAAAGCGATCGACAAAGGTGTTCTCAAGGGCGTGCGGGTAGCGCCGAACTAAAATTTGTTGCATCGGAAAAGAAATTTCCGGATGCAAAAAAATGCCCGTCTGATCACACTGTCCCGGCGGAGGAATTACCAATCGCAAACAGGCATTGATCGCGAACACCCTCTACCCTCGTGGGAGAGGGTGGAGACGTCGAGCGTAGCGAGACGGAGATGGGTGAGGGGGTCGCTTCGCAAAATTTCTTAGTGACGACCCCTCACCCGCCTCGCTCATGCTCACGCATTCGCTCGGCACCCTCTCCCACAAGGGGAGAGGGAGAAGTTAAGCTGATGCGGCTCGCACCTCAGGATGACGTAAGAGTGCCGTTGCGCGCTGGGTGAGGCGGCAGGCGCAAAGCCGCTATCGGTCACGGAAAAACCATGCTAATCGGATGTCACCATTTTGGCGGCATCCCGAATCAACGCGCGTGCTTGATCCGCGCTTTGTCGCCTTCCTTCCCCAACTTAAGGAAACGACTTGGAAAACAAAAGCAACGCTGCGCGTCCCACGCCGCAAGCGCCGGACGCGCGAACGCTCACGCAACTCCTTGCCCGCTATCGCGAACCGAGCGACGCGCGCAGCATCGTCGAGATAGCGATCACGCTCGCGCCGTTGGCCGCGCTGTGGCTGGCGATCTGGGCCGCCTTGCATTTCGGTTTTTACTGGCTGTCGCTGCTGCTCGCCGTACCGGCCGCGGGCTTCCTCCTGCGTATGTTCATGATCCAGCACGATTGCGGTCATGGGTCGTTCTTCCGCAACCGTTCGGTAAACGATTGGGTCGGCCGCGTCATCGGCGTGCTGACGATGACGCCTTTCGATTATTGGCGGCGCACCCACGCGTTGCACCACGCCACCTCGGGCAATCTCGAACGCCGCGGCTTCGGCGACATCGACACCCTCACCGTGCGTGAATACATGACGCTCTCCTTCTGGGGCCGGCTGTTCTATCGTCTCTACCGGCATCCCATCGTCATGTTCGGTATCGGCCCGGCCTACCTGTTCGTCGTGCGCCATCGGCTGCCGGTCGGCCTGATGCATAGCGGCGCCTGGGCGCCGTGGGTCAGCACCATCGCCACTAATCTCGCGATCGCGGGCATCGCCGCGGCGCTGATGTGGCTGATCGGCATCGGCCCGTTCCTGCTGGTGCATCTGCCGGTGACGCTGATCGCGGCGTCGGTCGGCGTATGGCTGTTCTACGTGCAGCACCAGTTCGAGGACACGCGCTGGGACCGCGACCCCGACTGGAACATGCACGAGGCGGCCTTGCACGGCAGTTCATACTATGATCTCCCGGCGGTGCTGCGCTGGTTCACGGCGAATATCGGCATGCACCATGTCCACCATCTGTGCAGCCGCATTCCCTATTACCGGCTGCCGCGGGCGCTGCGCGATTTCCCCGAGCTCAAAGGGGTCAGCCGCCTGACGCTGTTGCAGAGCTTTCGCTGCGTGCGGCTCGCGCTCTGGGACGAAAGCCAGCGCCGGCTCATTTCGTTTCGTGAGATGCGGAGGATGGCGGTGGGGTGAGCCGTCTCTCTGACATAAGATGCGTTGAAAGAGTTTTCACGCACCCTTGACAATCTCGGTATACTAGGACTATATTCCTGTTATCCCGTCCCTCTCCAAGGGACGCTTCGCGATCGTCACGACGCGTGGGGCGGGATGCGGTGGCCGTTGCGTGCCGTCATACACGCGACGCCGGCCGATTTTTCTTGGTCCATATCGGGCAAGCCCGGCATGGATCATGGT
>JACQTM010000389.1 GCA_016210825.1 Hyphomicrobiales bacterium | reverse complement strand
CGTGACGCGGGTGTGGTCTTTGACGAACTTGAAGTGATCGAGGAACGGATGGTTCTTGGGAAAGCCCATCTTTCCGGTGACGCGGATACTTTGCGCTTTCGTCACGACACCCTGGAATTGGATACCCTGTTCGCTCTCGTAGACTTCGACGCCGTCGAGCAGACCGAGATAGTCGAAATGCCACCAGGCGCGGCGGAACTCGCCGTCGGTCGCCAACTGCAAGCCGACCTCGGCCTGTTTCTTGATGAGTTTTTCGATTTCATGGTCCTCGACCTGCTTTAGCTGTTCGGCCGTGATCTCACCCTTTTCGCGCCTGGCGCGCGCTTCTTTCAGCGGGGCGGGGCGCAGAAAGCTGCCGACGATGTCGGCACGGAAGGGCGCGGTGGTTCTTTTCATGACTTGGTTCCTCCGATTGCTCTTTGGCCGGGAGCGAACCGGGAGCGGGTCGCTTCGTCAACCACAAATCGCGCTGGCCAGCTATGGGAAGCCGGGGTGGGATAAATCCCATTCGGCCGTCCCGATCAAAAGCCGCAAGACGGCTTAAATATCGAAGAACACCGTCTCGTCCTTCCCCTGGACTCGGATATCGAAGCGATAGACGTTTTGTCCGCCGCGCATCTGTTTCTTCGCGACCAACGTGTCGCGGCGATCGGGGGGGATAAGCGCGAGAATCGGATCCGAAGCATTGGCCGACTCGTCGGAGAAATAGAGGCGCGTGTAGATCTGTCGCAGCATGCCACGCGAGTAAATGCAGACCACGATGTGCGGCGCCTGCGCTTTACCGTTGGGGCCCGGCACGGCGCCCGGTTTGACGGTGCTAAAGCCGAACACGCCGCTCTTGTCGGTGGCCGAGCGGCCGAAGCCTTTGAATCTCGCGTTCGGAATCGAACGGTTGTCGCGCGGGTGCATGTAGCGGCCTTGCGCGTCGGCCTGCCAAATCTCGATCATGGCGTCATTGATCGGCGCACCGTCGCCGTCGGTGATGCAGCCCTCGATGCGGATGCGCTCGCCGGATGCATCCGGCGTAATCAGGTTGTCGCCAGCCGTTTCCTTCCAATCGAACCCGCTGTTCGGCCTCCATTGGCATACGCCTTTCGGCGTCAAGCCGTAGGCGAAAAACGGGCCCACCGTCTGCGATGGCGTAATCTCGGACATTATCAATGCTCCATCGGCGTCTGCTCGCGCCCGCGCAGCACAATATCGAAACGGAAGCACAACGCCCAATCCGGGACCGTGTTGTCCAGATCGAAGGACGAGATCATACGCTGGCGCGCCTTCTCGTCGGTCACGGAATTGAAGATCGGATCGAACGGAAACAGCGGATCGCCCGGAAAATACATCTGCGTGACCAGCCGCGATAGGAACGAATGGCCGAAAACTGAGAAGTGGATGTGGTTCGGCCGCCACGCATTGGGGTGATTGCGCCAGGGATAGGCGCCCGGCTTGACCGTGATGAATTTGTAATAGCCATTCTTATCGGTAACCGTGCGACCCGCGCCGGTGAAATTCGGATCGAGCGGCGCCGGGTGCTGATCGACGACATGCACGTAGCGGCCGCAAGCATTGGCTTGCCAGATTTCAACCAGCGTATCAGGTACCGGCCGCTTATCTTCGTCGAGAATATGACCGTGGACGATGATGCGCTCGCCGAGCGGTTCGCCCTTATGCTGTTTGGTGAGATCGTTGTCATTCTCCTGCACCGCCTCGTGGCCATAGACCGGCCCAGTCAGCTCAGACAGCGTGTGCGGAATAATGATCAGAGGTTTCGACGGCGAGCGCTTGATCGTGCTGCGATATCCGGGGCTCAGATGCTTTGGATAAGCACTGAGGCTTTCCTTTGGATAGACCAGCGTCATTATTGAACGTCCTTGGTAAGGGCTTCTTCTTCCCGAATTATTTTGTCTTTGAATAACTCACACACGCTCAAGCGCAAGCGAAACTCCCTGCCCAACGCCGACACACATTGTGGCAAGCCCGAGCTTACCTTTGCGCTTTGCTAGCCCATGCGCCGCGGTCATCGCCAGGCGGGCCCCCGACATGCCCAAGGGATGGCCGAGCGCGATGGCCCCGCCGTGCGGGTTGACGTGCTCGGCGTCGTCGGCAAGCCCGAGCTGCCGTAAACATGCTAGCGATTGCGATGCGAAGGCCTCGTTGATCTCGATCAAATCGAAATCGCCGATCTTGATGCCGAGCCGCGCCATCAGCTTGCGTGTCGAGGGCACGGGGCCAATGCCCATGATGCGCGGCGGCACGGCGGCCGACGCCATGCCCAACACACGCGCGCGCGGTGTGAGGCCATGCTTCTTTACCGCCGCTTCGGAGGCGAGGATCATCGCGGCGGCGCCGTCATTGACGCCGGACGCGTTGCCCGCCGTCACCGTGCCCGGATTGCGAAACGCAGCCTTGAGCTTGGCGAGCGCATCGAGCGTCGTGTCGGGCCGCGGGTGTTCGTCCTTATCCACCTTGGCCGGGCCCGCCTTGCCGCCCGGCACCTCGACCGCAATGATCTCCTCGGCAAAATAGCCGGACGCGATTGCCTTTCCCGCGCGCTGCTGGGAGCGCAATGCAAAGCTGTCCTGATCGGCGCGCGTAACCTGGAATTCCTCGGCGACATTCTCGCCGGTCTCGGGCATGGAATCGACGCCGTATTGCGCCTTCATCAGCGGATTAATGAAGCGCCAGCCGATTGTCGTGTCATAGACTTCGGCGCTGCGCGAGAAGGCCGCGTCCGCCTTGCCCATGACAAAGGGCGCGCGGGTCATCGATTCGACACCACCGGCGATGGCAAGCTCCATCTCGCCGCATTTAATCGCGCGCGCGGCATCGCCCACGGCGTTGAGCCCTGAGGCGCAGAGACGATTGACGGTTAAACCCGGCACGGAGTCCGGCAGGCCCGCGAGCAGCAGCGCCATGCGCGCGATGTTGCGGTTGTCCTCGCCGGCTTGATTGGCGCAACCGTAAATAACCTCGTCGAGATCTTTCCAATCGACCTTCATATTGCGCGCGATAAGCGCCTTGATCGGCGCTGCGGCGAGATTGTCGGTTCGAATCTTCGCGAGCGCGCCGCCGTAACGGCCAATCGGGGTGCGCACCGCATCGCAGAGAAAGACGTCACGCATCTTGATATTCGCCCTGGTTCAGTCCGTCACCCTGAGGTGCTCGGCTGAAGGCCGAGCCCCGAAGAGTGACCGGCCGTGATCCTTCGAGGCTCGCTTCGCTCGCACCTCAGGATAACGGACATTGATTGGTGCTTGTTTCATAGTCGTCTTTCAAGCCGCTTCGCCATGCGCACGCGCGGTACGGGCGTGCAGCTCGCGCAGGACTTCGAGCTCACGGGCGGTCGGCGGGGACGTTTCAGCGACTTTATCCGCGTAGCGCACCGGCCAGCCGGTGTTCTCCTGGATTTTCTCGCGCGTCACCCCTGGATGGATGGCGGCGACCGTCATCTCTTTTGATCTGGGATCGGGCTCGAAAATGCACAAGTCGGTGACGAGCCGCGTCGGCCCCTTGGTCTTGACGCCGAGCCGACTGCGGTGATCGCCACCCTCGCCATGCCCGAGCGACGTGATGAAATCGAGCTTATCCACGAAGCTGCGTTTGCCTTGCGCCATGATGATGAAAATCTCGCCGCAGGAATTCGCGATTTCCGGCGCGCCACCGCCGCCGGGCAGCCGCACCTTCGGCTTCGCATAGGGGCCGACCACGGTTGTATTGAGATTGGCGAAGCGATCGATCTGCGCCCCGCCAAGGAAGCCGACGGTGATCCGCCCGCCCTGCAGCCAATAGCGGAACATTTCCGGCACGGAGACCGTGGTGAGCGCGGTCTCGCACAATTCGCCGTCGCCAATCGAAAGCGGCAGCACCGACGGCTTGGTTGCCAGCGTGCCGGATTCGTAAATCAGCGTAATGGCAGGCGCATGCGTCAATCGCGCGAGATTGGACGCGGCCGACGGCATGCCGATGCCGACGAAGACGACGTCCTCGTTCTTGAGCGCGCGCGCCGCCGCGATCGTCATCATCTCATTCGGCGTATATTTCGAGGTCATGACTGTCACTCCGCGGCTGGGCGCATATTGCGCGCATGCATGGCAAAAACCTCGGGGCCTTGTTCCAGCACGTTCGTCTTAATCCACGCGAGGAACGTGTCGCGGTCGCGCGAGATCGCATCCCACTCTTTGTAGAAAGTGTTGTTGCGCGTGTAATAGCCCTGCGCGTAGGACGGAAACGCGCCGCCCGGCACATGGGCAATCGCGCTCACCGTCCAGCTCGGCAGGATCACGGCATTGAGGCTGCGCGGGCCGAAATCGTCCACGATTTCCTCGACGGTGACGAGGGTGCGCTTGGCGGCGAGCACGGCTTCCTTCTGCACACCGAGAATACCTTCGAGCAGCACGTTACCGGTGCGGTCCGCGCGCAATGCGTGAATGACGGCGGCATCGGGCCGATGGGCGGGGATCGCCGCAAGCGTCTCGCCGGTGAACGGACAGATGATGCTTTTTATTTTGGGATTCACTTTCGGCAGGTCGGTACCGATGTAGCCGCGAAAAATCGCGCATGGCAGTCCCGCCGCACCCGCCTCGTAGGCGTTGGCCATGGCGGCGTGGGAATGTTCTTCGATCTCGAGCTTGTGCGGCCAGCCGTTCTCAATGGCATCACGCAGGCGATGCAGCGAGCCGACGCCCGGGTTGCCGCCCCAGGAAAAGACAAGCTTGTCGGCGCAGCCCATGCCGATGAGCTGATCGTAGAGCAGATCCGGCGTCATGCGAATGAGCGTGAGATGCTTGCGCCCCTGGCGAACGATCTCGTGGCCGGCGGCATGCGGGATCAGGTGGGTGAAGCCTTCCATCGCCACGCTGTCGCCATCCCGGATGACGGATTCCACGGCTTCGGCGAGGGAGAGGACGCGCAACATCGTTCCAGGCTTTCTCCGGCGGCGCGTGGCGCACCGCATGGTGCCGGGAATTTACGGATCACCCCCGATAGGGTCAAATTCCGGCACGGTTAGCGTGTCGTCTTATGTTGTATATCAAACCATCTGCGGGCGCGCGCATGACTTGACCGCGTCCGATGGAACAAAGACGATCCGCCTGGCCCAGAGAACGAAAAATGACGAAAGAGCCTAAGGACATTACCTGGCAACGCCTTCCGCCATCGCTCTCGGCGGAACGGCGCGGGGACATCGCACTGCTGCGGCTGTCGCGGCCCGAGAAACGCAACGCCCTCGACGATACAACCGTGCTCGGCATCGAGACCTTCGTTATGTCGCTGCCGGCGGGCATCAAGGCCATCGTGATACATGGTGCCGGCGAGCATTTTTCCGCCGGCCTCGATCTGTCCGAATTGTCCCACCGGGGCGTGGCGGAAGGCGTCGAACATTCGCGCATGTGGCATCGGGTCTTCGACCGCCTGCAATTCGGTAAAGTGCCGGTTATCGCGGTGCTGCACGGCGCGGTGGTTGGCGGCGGGCTCGAACTCGCCGCGGCGTGTCATCTGCGCGTTGCCGAGCGCTCGGCGTATTATGCCCTGCCGGAGGGCAGCCGCGGCATCTATGTCGGCGGCGGCGGCTCGGTGCGCCTGCCGCGGCTCATCGGCGTTGCCCGCATGATGGACATGATGCTCACCGGACGCACCTACGGCGCCGAAGAAGGCCAGAACATGGGCCTTACCCACTATCTCGTCGAAGCCGGCGCCGGGTTGAGCAAGGGCATCGAGCTCGCCGAGCGCGTGGCGGCGAATGCGCCGCTCACCAATTTCGCCATCATGCACGCGCTGCCGCGCATCGCCGAGAGTGATCCGGCCGGCGGCTATCTGATGGAGGCGCTCGTTTCGGCCATCGCCCAAGGCGACGAGGAAGCCAAGTCGCGGCTGAAGGATTTCCTCGAAAAACGGGCGCCGAAGACCCTGCGCAACTGATCGATCGTCTTGGCACGCGCCGCCAAATTGTTGTTAATGACAACAAATGTCCAACCCGCTGCGCCCGACCCGTCATGACGTGACTGCCCCGCCGGTGCGCGCGGTGCGGCTCGGCCGTCCGGAGGTGAATGTCGAGCGCAAGGCCGACGGCACGATCTATCTGCGCTCGCCGCGCAAGCTCGGTCCCTACCCGGACAAGCTCACCGAGAAACTGGTGCATTGGGCGAAGACCGAGCCAGACCGCGTCTTCATGGCGCAGCGCGACGAACGCGGCGAATGGCGCAAGATCAGTTATGCCGGTGCGCTGGCGACGATCAGAGCCATCGGCGAATCTCTGCTCAATCGAAATCTTTCCGCCGACCGGCCGATTGCCATTCTGTCCGGAAACAGTCTTCAGCACGCGCTGCTGGGGTTGGCGGCAAACTACATCGGCGTCGCCTATGTGCCGATTTCGCCGGCTTATTCGCTGATCTCCCAGGACTTCGGCAAGCTCCGGCACATCTTCAATTTGTTGACGCCCGGGTTGGTGTTCGCCGACGACGGCGCCGTATTCGCCAAGGCGATCGACGCGGTGGTGCCGCCCGGCGTCGAGATCGTGGTCGGCCGCAACCAGCTTCCCAACCGGCCGATGACGCTGTTCGAGGAATTGACCGTCATGCCGCCCACGTCGGCGGTCGATGCCGCGCACGCCAAGGTTGGGCCCGATACGATTGCAAAAATATTATTCACCTCGGGTTCGACCGGGGTGCCGAAAGGCGTGATCAACACCCAGCGCATGTGGTGCTCGAACCAGGAGATGCTGCGCACCGCCCTCGCCTATTTTCAGGACGAACCGCCCGTCATCGTCGATTGGGCGCCCTGGCACCATACGGCCGGTGGAAATCACGATGTTGGATTCGTCATTTATAACGGCGGTACGCTCTACATCGACGAAGGCAAGCCGTTGCCTGGCGCAATCGAAACCACCGTGAAAAATTTGCGCGACGTCGCCTGCACCTGGTACTTCACCGTGCCGAAGGGCTACGAGGCCCTCATTCCCTTTTTCCGCGCCGACGCCGAATTGCGAAAGACATTCTTCAGCCGGCTGAAGGTGCTGTGGTTTGCCGGCGCCGCATTATCGCAATCGGTGTTCGACGAAATGAAAAGGCTCGCCATCGAGACCTGCGGCGAGCGCATTCTTTTCCTCACCGGCTTCGGCTCCACGGAAACCGCCCCCTTCGCGCTTGGCCGTACATGGGAGAGCATGGATTCGGCCAATATGGGCCTTCCGGCGACGGGCGTGGAACTCAAGCTCGTTCCAAGCGGCGACAAATTCGAAGCACGCGTGCGTGGGCCCAGCATCACGCCCGGCTATTGGCGCGAACCTAAGCTCACCGCCAATGCGTTCGATGACGAAGGCTTCTACAAGCTCGGTGACGCCCTCAAGTTCGAAGACCCGCGCGACCCAAGCCGCGGGCTGCTGTTCGACGGTCGAATCGTCGAGGACTTCAAGCTCGCGACCGGCACATGGGTCAGCGTCGGCCCGTTGCGCGCGCGCTTGCTCGCGCATTTCGAGCCGTTCATGCGCGATGTGGTCATTGCCGGCGAAAGCCGGGATGAACTCGCAATCCTAATCTTTCCAAATATCGATGCATGCCGCAGGCTTACCCCGGACTTGCCCGCGCAGGCGGCGCCGCACGACGTGTGCGCCGATCCGCGGGTGACGAAGGAGTTTCGTTTCCTGCTCAATTCGTTTGCCAAGACCGCGACGGGAAGCTCGAACCGCGTGTGCCGTGCGATGCTGTTGGCTGAACCGCCGTCGCTCGACAGCGGCGAGATGACCGACAAAGGATCAATCAACCAGCGCGCGGTGCTCAATCGCCGCGCCGATATCGTCGAAAAGCTTTACACCATGCAGCCTTCCGCACGTCTTATCGCAATCGATCATCGACCCTGAACCGGTTCGCGCACAAAGGACATTCCATGGATACCAAGGGACATGCGGCGATCGTGACAGGCGCGGCTTCCGGATTAGGCGCCGCCTGCGCGCGCAAGCTCGCTGCGGGCGGCGCCAAGGTTGCTCTGCTTGATGTCAACATCGATGGCGCCCGCGCGCTCGCCGGCACGATCGGCGGCATCGCCATCCGCTGCGATGTGACCGACCCCGACAATGCGGCCGCAGCGCTTAAGGACGCGAAGGCCAAGCACGGCACGGCGCGTATTCTCGTCAATTGCGCCGGGATCGGTCCGGCGAAGCGCATCGTCGGCCGCGACGGACCGATGCCGCTTTCCGATTTCGAGCGCGTCATCAAGATCAACCTGATCGGCACCTTCAACATGCTGCGGCTCGTGGCGGCCGACCTGCAATCGGCGCCGGAACTCGACGACGGCGAGCGCGGCGTCGTCGTCTCGACGGCGTCGGTCGCGGCCTATGAGGGCCAGATCGGCCAGGCGGCTTATTCCGCGTCCAAGGGCGGCGTCGTCGCGCTGACGCTGCCGGCGGCGCGCGAGATCGCCCAGTTCGGCATCCGCGTCAACGCGATCGCGCCGGGCATTTTCATGACGCCGATGCTCGCGGCACTGTCAGAGGACGTGCAGAAAAGCCTTGCCGCCTCGGTCCCCTTCCCCAAGCTGCTCGGCCAGCCGGAACAGTTCGCCGATCTCGTGATGCACATCGTCGGCAACCGTTATCTCAACGGCGAGGTGATACGGCTCGACGGCGCGCTGCGCATGGCTCCGCGTTGAGACCTCAGGCGATCGCCTCGGAAAAAAAGCACCAAGTCCGGCCATGCTGACCAATAGCCGCACGCTTCGCATCGAATGGGGAGATTGCGACCCCGCAGGCATCGTCTTCTATCCGCGCTATATCGCCATGTTCGATCACAGCACGACGATGCTGATCACCGCGGCGTCGGGGCTCACGAAGTACGAATTGTTCCGGAAATATAATTTCTCCGGTTATCCGCTTGTCGACACGCGCGTGCGCTTCATGATTCCATCGCGCTTCGGCGACGACATCACGATCGAATCGACGTTTGCGAAGATTGGCCGGTCGAGCTTCGAGGTCATCCACCGCGTGCTCAATGACGGCGCGCTGGCCGTCGAATGTTTCGAGACAAGAGTGTGGATCGCGCCCGACCCGGACGAACCGGGCCGCATCAGGTCCGAGCCAATCCCCGCCGAGTTGGTAACAAGCTTCAAGACAAAGTAACAAGCGCTTCACGCAATCTCGGTTGCGATCTTGCGAAGAATCTCGAGAAAGCGCGGTACGTCGCGGCGGCCGATCAGTCGGTCGAGATTGCGGTCGTGGCGCTGCGCGCATCGGTTCAGCTGGTCGAGCAGCTTGCGGCCATCCGGCGTGAGTGTCAGTCGATAGGTGCGCCGGTCGTTGCGCGTGCGTGCGCGATGCACGAAGCCGCGACGAACGAGATCGTTGAGCACGGGGGTCAGCGATGACTTGTCCTTGCCGTTGGCGCGGCTAAGCGCCGTTTGGCTGATGCCCGGGTTACGACCGATGAGATAGAGCGTGGCGAAGCGGCCCGGCCGCATGCCGGACTGATGCGACAGTCGCGCGAAAGCCTGGAACGAGGCCGATTGCGCCATGCGCAATTGGAAGCCGACCCAATTTTCCAGTACGCCGAAGTCGACTTCCTCCGCGGCAACAGAAGGCATGGAGTTTTTATCGGCTTTGGATTTCGATTTCGGTTGGGACAAGATCAATGCTCGACATGTTGATCGTCGCAAGGCGATCATAGCTGGCGCCTGGACGGCGCGCATTCGTTTTATATCAAACTATCCGCTTTACAACGATACTGAGTTGAGGCTGAATCGCCATGAAATCAAGCCTGCAACAAAAATACGAACGAGGGAGGAAAGCAATGAGGTCGCGTAAGGCCACGACAATGCTTGGCGCACTCGTCTCGGTATCCGCTGGTCTTGCGATGCTGAGCATGTCCGCGCCGTCAATTGCTCAAGACAAGACCTTCGAGCTCAAGCTCGCGCACTGGGTGCCGCCGTCGCATCCGTTGCAGAAAGCGCTCGAGGAATGGGGCGCCTCGGTCGAAAAAACATCCGGCGGAACGATCAAGTACAAAGTTTATCCGTCGCAACAGCTCGGCAAGGCCTTCGATCATTACGACATGGCGCGCGACGGCATCGCCGACCTCACCTACATCAATCCCGGCTATCAGCCCGGCCGTTTCCCAATCATCGGCGCCGGCGAGTTGCCGTTCCTGATCTCCAACGCCAAAGGCGGGTCGCAGGCCTTCGATGCCTGGTACCGCAAATACGCCGAGCGCGAGATGAAGGACGTGAAGTTTTGCCTCGCCTTCCTGCACGATCCCGGCACGTTCCATTCCAAGACCAAGAAGATCATGGTACCCGATGACATCAAGGGCATGAAGATTCGTCCAGCACATGCAACGATCGCAACGCTTGTCACCCAGCTTGGTGGCACCAATGTGCAGGCGTCGGCGCCCGAGGTGCGTGACATCATCGACAAAGGGGTCGCCGAAGCTGTGACCTTCCCCTGGGGGTCGATCCCGCTGTTTGGCATCGACAAGGTCGTCAAGTATCACATGGACGCGCCGCTCTATGTGACTACCTTCGCCTTCGTCTTCAGCAAGGGCACCTACAACCAGATGTCGGCCGCGCAGAAGAAAGTGATCGACAACCATTGCACCAATGAATGGGTGCAGGCTGTCGCATTCCGGTGGGCGGATTTCGAAAGTGCCGGCGTCGCCAAGCTCAAGGCCGAGCCCGGTCACGAGGTCTATCCGATCTCCGATGCCCAGCTGGCCGCATGGCGCAAGGCGGCCGAGCCACTGCGCAAGGCTTGGGCCGACAATGCCCGCAAGGCCGGCGTCGACCCCGAGGTCGTGATGAAGGAATTGCAGGCGAGCCTGGCGAAATACAACGCTGCCGCGAAGTAGTTCCTGAAAACGCCATTGATGGCGGCCTGCTCAGCCGCCCGATCGCGCAGGGGGACGGCGGGGGGATCTCTTTCGCCGCCGTCACTGTTCATCGAAACGGGTAAAGAGCGTTTCGGATAGCACGGCCTTCGCGGAAGACTAAGACCATGCCCAGCAAATACATGGATCGTTTCATCGATTCGATCGAATGGATCGCCGCCTTCTTTGTCGGCATCGTCGCGCTGGACGTGTTCATCTCCGTCATGCTGCGGTATTTCTTCAGCATCCAAATTCCTGACGCTTATGATTTTGGACAGCTTCTGCTCGGAATCCTGATCTTCTGGGGGATCGCGGCAACCAGTTATCGCGGCACCCACATCACCGTCGATCTGATCTGGGCCAATGTCGGTCCGCGCTATCAGCGCATGATCGACGTCTTCGCGACGCTCGTCCTATTGTTCGTTGTCGCCGTTCAGACCTACACGCTGTTTGACAAAGTGGTGAGCACGCGCGACGCCAATCTACTCACCTTCGACCTTCGTATCCCGGTCTGGCGGTTTTACGCTCTTGCCTGGATCGGCGATCTGGCGGCTGTTCTCTTGATTGCCGTGCGCACCTACCGGCTCGTTTTCCACCCGGAACTGCTGCAGCGCGACCCGCTGATAAGGCCGGTCGAATGAGCAGCGCATGAGCGCCGACGCCGTCGCCGTCATCGGTTTCGTCAGCCTGTTCGCACTGATGCTGCTGCGCGTGCCCGTCGGCATGGCAATGGGCTTGGTGGGGGTGAGCGGTTTTGGCTATCTCGTCGGTGGCGGGCCGGCGCTAAAGATCGTCGGCCATACGACAATGCGGACCGTCACCGACTTCAACTT
>JACQTM010000371.1 GCA_016210825.1 Hyphomicrobiales bacterium | reverse complement strand
TCGATGAAGTCCTCAATGCGGTTGGCGGCGGCGTGGGTATAGACCGCGGTTTTTTCGCCGTCGCTCACAGTGATGATCTTGCCCGAGGCAATACCGAATTCTGGGACGGCGGTGAGATCCCGCTCGTCGCCTACAACGCTCGCGAGCGTGCTGGTTGAGACTTGCGCGAGGTCGACCAGGTTTCGCGCGCCCTCGATCAGGCTGCGCACGCTTGCGGCCTTCGCCTTGTCGGCGCCGTTCTGGTTCGCCGCATTGGGCGTTCTGAACAGCGCGGCGGTTTTATCCAGCGCGTCGCCCATGCGTGCGCCGCCGGCAAACGGGCGCTGCGCCCGGCTGGGATCGCTCGAAGCCCGTCGCAAAAACAGGTTCGTCAGCGCAAGCGGCGGACTGATCGTCGTCATGATCGCTTCCGTGGTGCTGCTGCGAGTTCGATTATGCCGCCGATGATTGGCCATTCCCCTTTGTTATCGCGTTCAATTGCGCGGATCGCGGTAACGCCTTGTTCAGCATGATCCGATGAGCGGTAAAGCCAAATGGCGATATTCGATCGACTGAGAAACCTTTTTCGCGCGCCGGAGGTGAAGGCCTCGCGCGTAGCTCAGCTGCTCGCCTTCGAGAGCGGCGGGCGCGCGCGCTGGACGCCGCGCGACTATGCCGCGCTCGCGCGCGAGGGCTTCATGCGCAATGCCATCGTGCATCGCGCGGTGAAACTCGTCGCCGAGAATGCGGCGGCGGTGACGTTCCTCGCCTTCGAGGGCGAAGCCGAGCGCGATCGCCATCCGCTGCTTGATCTGCTCGCGCGGCCGAATCCGCGCCAGGACGGCGCCGTATTTTTCGAGGCCGTGTATGCGCATCTGCTGCTCGCCGGCAACGCCTACGTCGAGGCTGTCGCGGTGGACGGCCAAGGAGGCACGCAAGTACGCGAGCTTTATGCGCTGCGCCCCGACCGCGTGCGCGTCGTGCCCGGACCCGACGGTTGGCCGGAGGCTTACGACTATTCGCTCGCCGGCCGCACCGTGCGCTTCGAACAGGGCGCGCAACCCGTTCCGCCGATTCTGCACCTGACGCATTTCCATCCGCTTGACGATCATTACGGCCTGAGTTCGCTCGAAGCCGCCGCGGTCGCGGTGGACACGCACAATGCCGCCGCAAAATGGAACAAGGCGCTGCTCGACAACGCGGCGCGCCCTTCCGGCGCGCTCGTCTATACCGGGCCAGAGGGCGCGGTACTCTCCGACAGCCAGTTCGAACGGCTCAAGCGCGAGCTTGAAGACACCTATCAAGGCGCGGTGAATGCCGGCCGTCCGCTGCTGCTTGAAGGCGGACTCGACTGGAAGGCGATGTCGCTTTCGCCCAAGGACATGGATTTCATGGAAACGAAACACACCGCCGCGCGCGAGATCGCGCTCGCCTTCGGCGTGCCGCCGATGCTGCTCGGAATTCCCGGCGACAACACATACTCCAACTATCAGGAAGCCAACCGTGTGTTCTGGCGCGGCACGGTGCTGCCACTGGCGAGCCGCATTGGCTGTGCGCTCGCGCAGTGGCTCGCGCCCGCGTTTGGCCAAGGGGGCGGGGAAGGGCTTCGCCTTGTCATCGACACCGACCGCATCGATGCGCTGAGCGCCGATCGCGCAGCGCTGTGGGAGCGCGTCACCAACGCGCCGTTCCTGACGCTCAACGAAAAGCGCGCCGCCACCGGTTACGCGCCCTTGGAGGGCGGGGATCGGTTGGAGTGAACTTCATTATCCCTCCCCCTTGTGGGGAGGGTCGCCGCCGTAGCGAAGCGCAGGCGGCGGGGTGGGGGTCGGTCCAAATTCGCGATGATGCTGCTTAAGGGTGGGACCCCCTCCCTGACCCTCCCCCACAAGGGGGGAGGGAATAGAGACGCAAATGACCGATCTCACCCGCACCTTCGCCGAACGCGGCGATCTCGCGCATCTGGCGCTGTTTCTGTGGGCGACGAGCGCGAGCGCACTGCTGTTATTCGCGCTGCGCGAACTTGCCGCATTCATGCGCCGCTTCGACGATTTCGTGCGCGAGCTTGCGCGCTTCAACAAACGCTTTGGAGGCCGATGATGGATACGTTGCACACCGTTCTGCGCAACCTGCGCGGGGATAATCCGCCGCGGCGCGATCATCTCAGCGTATTCCGGGAATTCCTCGAACATCTCGATCGTATCGGCAAGCAACCGCCGACGCGCAGTGCGAAAAGCGCGAGGCGCTCCAAGGATAAAAGCCGCCGCACCAAAAGCTGACGCTTCGCGGCGGCGTCTCCTCTGATCCCTCCCCCTTGTGGGGAGGGTGGCCGGCGTAGCCGGCCGGGTGGGGCCGCCGCGAAATGCCACCCCACCCGACTGCTCGCTGTCGCTCGCAGCCACCCTCCCCATCGAGGGGAGGGAAAGGGATTTTCATGCTCGCACCAACCGATTTCTCGCGCCCGCGATTTTCCCTCGATGTCGAAGGCACGGTCGAAGGCTATGCCAGCTTGTTCGGCGAAGTGGATCAGGCGCGCGACATGGTGATGCCCGGCGCGTTCGCACAGTCGCTCGCGCGGCGCGGCGTCCGCCGCGTACCAATGCTGTTTCAACACGATCCCGCCGAGCCGATCGGTGTGTGGCTCGATCTCTACGAGGATTTTCGCGGGCTGTTCGCGCGCGGGCGGCTGATCCCGGAGGTGATGCGCGCGCGCGAATTATTCGCGCTCTTGAAAGCCGGCGCGGCCGATGGGCTCTCCATCGGCTTTCGCACGGTGAAGAGCCGCGTCGAACCGCGAACGCGCGTGCGCAAGCTCGTGCAGATCGACCTCTGGGAAATCTCGATCGTCACCTTTCCGCTGCTCCCCGGGGCGCGCGTCCGCACGGTGAAGCAAGCGCCGCGGTTCCCCTCCCGGCCGGCGCTTGTTCCCGTGCGGGCGCGCAACGGGCGCGAGCGGCGCACGCTTGCCCGCCATTCGGAACGCGTCGCATGAGTAAATTTGAAAACGCTTGGCAGGAACACCAGCGCAGGCGCTGGATGCGGCCTGATGCCTATCGATGGGTGCGCCCCGACGCCTATCGCTTTATGTCGCCCGACGCGCCGCGCTACGACGGCAAGGACGCGGTGAAATATTTTTGGCCGGAAGCTGAGACCGTCGAAGTCTCACCGCATGACAACGCCGAAGCCGCCGAGCTTCAGCGCGAGCTTGACGCGATACGCCGCGATTTCGAGGCGCTGAAGCGCGAATGGCACGCGCGCAAATACAGCCCCGATCAACCGCGCGTACCGGCCGGCAATCCCGATGGCGGGCAATGGACTGACAATCTCCGGCGGACTGGAAGCGGTGATAACAGCATCGATGACGCCGACCTTGTTGAAGGTAACGACAATGATATCGGGCTAACGGATGTCAGCGCCGCCAATGTTGGTCATATTGAAGAGCCGCCGCTTGAGGACCCACCGGAAATTCCACCGCGAAGACCGCCAGCGGCGTCGGAGGTTAACGATTTTCTGAAAGCCGCGGCGCGTTGGGTGGCAAGGGCTGTCAGAGTTGGTGGGCCGGTTCAGGCTTTCATGGCCGCCTACGAGGCGATGTCGTGGCTTGATACCGATCGCCCCTTCATAGAGGCTTATCAGGATCCGCCGAAAAGCCTGGAGGCATTGCAGCAGGCGGTGTCAAAAACGACAACGCGCGGCTATCAAGATCATCATATCGTGGAGCAAGCGTCCGCACGCGACGCGGAATTTCCAGAGTCAATGATCAACGGACCCCAAAATCTGATCCGCATCCCGACCTTGAAGCATTGGGAGATTAGCGCTTGGTTCTCAAGGCGTAACGAAACTTTTGGAGGTTTGTCTCCGAGAGACTATTTGCGAGACAAGGATTGGGCTGAAAGAGTCCGTGTGGGTCGAGAATCTCTCATAGAGCATAAGGTTCTTAAGCCATGACGCGCATTGGCCTTCAAGACATGACCGTGGAGCAGCTAGTGCAACTTTTTATCACTATCGCCCTGGATCAGGATAAAGCGATTATGACGAATGATAACGCAAAATATAATCGCCTTTATTCGCAGATGGATGATGTCAAAAATGAATTGAAACGCCGCGCAGACGATCAGAGGCGTGCACTAATTGAGCTCTATGATCATCCGAATGTGCAGGTAAGGCTGAAAGCCGCGATAACGACTTTAGGACTTGCACCTGAGGCTGCACGGCGAGTGTTGCAGATTATTAGCGATCGGGCAGAATTTCCACAGGCCGCTGATGCGAACGGAATATTGCGGGCGCTGGACAATGGGACATTTGTTCCGAATTAGGTGCTAACGACGGACAGCGGCTTGCACTTCGAAATGAAGAGACGGTGTTTCCAACCTTGTCGAGGAGACGCTCGCAGGCCAGGATAGTTTTTCGAGATCGCTCATCGACAGGCCCGAGAACTTGGTGTTCGTTCCCCAGATAAAGCGCTGGGAGATTATTGGATGGTATGGGCGGCCGAACAAGAAATTCAACGGATTGTCACCAAGAGAGTATTTGAAAGACAAAGATTGGGCAGAGCGGACCAGATTAGGCCTGCGCTCATTGAGCATCAGGTGCTAAAGCCATGAGACGGATCAACTTGGCAGGTTTGTCAGAAATAACGGTCGACCAACTAGTTCAGCGTTTCACAGTCATTGCGCTCGATCAACATAGGGCGATTCTCGACGATGACAATGCTAAGTTCACCCGTCTTTATCGACAAATGGAAGCTGCCGAACTGGAATTAAAGACACGTATTGGCGATCAAAGGCGTGCATTGCTTAGACTCCATAACCATCAAAATGCGCAGGTCCGTCTTACGGCCGCAATCGCTACTCTGGCTGTAGCCCCAGATGCCGCGCGTCGGGTGCTGCAAAATATCAATGATCGGGCGGAATTTCCACAGGCCGCCGATGCGTTGGGTATGATCAGGGCCCTGGACGACGGAACATACGTACCCAATTAGCACTGAGAGCAAACTACAATGATCATTCCGGATGAATTTGAACGTTTCGCCAGCGGGTTCTACCAAGGTAGCCGTCAGGAATTTTCCACTGGCGAAGAATGGATTGCGTCAGCTTTGGATAGCCTCAATGTCGAACAGAAAAATGTATTAAAGCAATTTCTAACTGAACTGACGGCTGGAAATCATGACGATGCTGAGCTACAGCGCATATGGAATGGCACGAGCGCGGATTACTATTTCTCGGGCGATGATGGGCTGCGCGGATTTTTTGCAATGATCCGGGATCTGATAGAGCGGTCGTAAATTGCGGCGCGCGGGCACAAATACAGCCCCACCCAGCTGCGCGTGCCGGCGGGAAATCCCGATGGCGGGCAGTGGACGCGCGTCGCGCAAATGGGCGGCGCCGGCGCAGGCGATCCGCAGATTCTTTCCGATGCGACGCCGGATAATTTTTTTGAGCCGGGCACCCAGTTTGCACAGGATGATCAGCAGACTGTCCGTCTAGTCGATCTGCATTAAGAAGAACGTATTGACGGACATACAATCGAAAAACACGTGAATAAGAATCCAGACACGCTAATCGCTCAGGCCCGTGAGGCGTTCTTAGAAAATCCTAACGCGCGTGACTCGCGTTCAGGCTCGTTCTCATCGATGGATGCGGCCACCAAGCTGGTAAACTCGGCCCTGGCTCAAAATCGAGTTATTGTTGATCAAGTTGCGACCGGCGCGCGCGAAAGGGCAACAGTATTCAAGGCGTTTGATACCATTACTGGTATCGAAGCTGTCGCGCCAGACATCCAATCGAGCACATATATTCGACAAACGAGCAAGGTCGGCGTGGTGATAATTCACGATCGAACTTCACGTAAGGGGTACACAGTCTTGACTGCCTTTCCAAGCAACCGGTGACCTCAATGCAGAACGCCAAGAAATTTGAGATTGCCTGCTATATGGCGTGGTCAGGTACCGAGGCGACGTTTCGATTCGATGACGAGAATCAATACAACGCGGCTCGGTCTCTCCTGAATCGTATTGCAAAGGGGCATCTTCGCAGCGACGAGCTATCGCCTGGTTTTTCAAATGCGGTAACCGATTTCTATTTTATTGAAGAGCAAGATCGCGCGGCCTTCCACGAGGCTATCCGCGATGCAAAATGAAATGTGAGCGGGACCGGCAAACGTCTTTTCGGATGCCATCTTTCTAAAGTTAATCACTGACCTCACGAATAATCCAACGAATCCGTCCCTGATGCGATGCGCGGCCTTGCGCCGCCGCCGCGTGCGGAACGCATTCATTCGATTCACAAGGAGAACTACATGGACATCGACTTTCATAACGCCGCGCCTGAAACCAAGGCCGGTATTCCGTCATCCGACGCGACCACGCTTCACGCCGAAATGATGCGGACCTTCGAGACGTTCAAGGCAACGAACGACGAGAGACTTGCCGCCATCGAGCGGCGGTCCGCCGATGCGCTGAACGATGAGAAATTGGTGCGGATTAATTCCGCGCTCGATACGCATCAGCAACGGCTTGATGAAATCACGCTGAAAACCGCGCGGCCGCATCTTGGGCCGGAGCGCTCGCGCGCGAAAGCGCATGAGGCGAACGAGCACAAGACAGCATTCGAATCCTACGTGCGCAGCGGCGAGAGCGCCAACCTGCGTGCGCTTGAGATGAAGGCGCTGTCGGTTGGCTCCAATCCAGACGGCGGCTTTCTCGTGCCCGCCGAAATCGAATACACGATCAGCAAGCGGCTCGCCAACATCTCGCCGATCCGCGCGATTGCCGGCGTGCGCGAGATTTCGTCGGCCGTCTACAAGAAGCCGTTCATGACAGCGGGCCCTGCCGTCGGCTGGGTCGGTGAGACGGCGGCGCGCACGCAGACCGCTTCCCCCGTGCTCGACGAGCTGTCGTTCCCGGCGATGGAGCTTTATGCCATGCCGGCCGCGACCTCCTCGCTGCTTGAGGATTCCGCGGTGAACATCGACGAGTGGATCGCGATGGAGGTGGAGCACGCCTTTGCCGAGCAGGAGGGTGCGGCCTTCGTCAACGGCGACGGCGTCAATAAGCCGAAGGGCTTCCTCGCGTACGACACCGTCGATGAGACGTCATGGCAATGGGGCAAGCTCGGCTACATTGCGACCGGCGCCGCCGGCGCTTTTCCGTCGAGCACTCCATCGGACGTTCTGATCGATCTCGTCTACACGATGCGGCCGGGCTACCGCCAGAACGGCACCTTCGTGATGAACCGCAGGACGCAAGGCATCGTGCGCAAGTTCAAGGACTCGACGGGCAATTACCTCTGGCAGCCGCCGGTGCAGGCGGGCGGCCGCGCTACGCTCATGACATTTGCGGTGACCGAAGCCGAAGAAATGCCCGGCATCGCCGACGGCAGCTATTCCATCGCCTTCGGCGATTTTCGGCGTGGCTACCTGATCGTCGATCGCCTGGGCGTGCGCGTGTTGCGCGATCCGTACTCCGCCAAGCCTTACGTCTTGTTCTACACAACGAAGCGTGTCGGCGGTGGCGTGCAGGACTTCGACGCGATTAAGCTGTTGAAATTTGCGGCGGCGTGACGGCGCGAACTTGCGGTCTGCCGTCACTCGTCACCCCCGGGCTTGACCCGGGGGTCCATGCGCAAGCGCTACACATTCCTGCGCCGCTTTATGGATTGCCGGGTTAGGGTCCGGCAATGACAAGCAAGAGTGAGCAAGAAACAACGACGCGGCCGCAAGGTCGCGTCGTTGTTTTCTGCGTGCCTACACGCGCTCGCAGCGTGCTTCGTTGCGAGCGCGCGATATTTTGAAAGTCACCTCGTATGACGCAATTCAACGACGCCTGGCTAGCGCACCAGCGTAAGCGCTGGATGCGGCCGGATGCCTATCGCTGGGTGCGCCCCGACGCCTACCGCTTCATGCCGCCCGGCGCGCCGCGCTACGACGGCAAGGACGCGGTGAAATACTTCTGGCCGGAGGCGGAAACCGACGGCTTCTCTCCGCATGACGATGCCGAAGCCGCCGAGCTTCAGCGCGAGCTTGACGCGATACGCCGCGATTTCGAAGCGCTGAAACGCGAGTGGCATGCGCGAAAGGCCGGCTTCAATCCCCAGCCAGCCGCGCGTGCCGGCGGGCCATGGGCGCCTGAGCGGACGTTGGACGCGGCTTAGGGGCGGGATCGCACCGGGACAGGCCGCACGTCTGACAGTCGCGGAAGCCGAGGCCGAAGACGCCATTCGTCAGGTTCGGGAGCTTGATCCATTCTGGCATCCGACGCCGGGTTTAATCGAGACGGCCGAAGGAGCGATTGCGCAACTCAACGCGGAAGCGCGCGAAGCTCGTGAGCGTCTGCAGGTTCTCAATCGTCTGGTTATCGAATCAACCCCGCCGCTCCCGAGCGTTAGCGCAAGGTCGCTTGAAGACATCTTGATACCACGCGGGCAGGATGTTGGTGACGTTGTTCGCGGTGCAGAGGAAAATATCAGAACTGTTACGCGACTTAAATTTCAGCAAATTCGCGATGACTTGTTGGTTGGTGCGCGCGCAATATCGACGCCGCGCAGCTATAATGGGCTATGGTTTGAGCGTCCGGACGGGACAAGGTTTGGGCTTAGGGTAAGTGAGCAATACGGAACGACCATCGATGTCGTCAGGAGCGAGCATTCACAGCTTCAGCCGGGTTTTAAGGTACATCAAAAATGAACCAGGAAGCACGACACAGGGTTTATGGCACTCCCATGAGTGAGTGGATTGCAAGGGTGCCAAACGAGATGCCGCGCGATGCTGTTGGCTTATGGCAAATCGTGCCTGCTGGTCGTCGTGGTTTTGGCCTAGATGGCGCGGACTTGGTTGACTTCGTTCGGCGCTGCCTCCACGCGCTGGTTGAACACGGAGCCAAACCCGTCATCGGCGGCGGCGGCACGAACTACGAATGGATTTACCAGCCGCAATACGGGCAAAGCAATTCCGAGATCGTCGAGAACGTCATCGCCGAATGGCTTGCCTCTGGCGGCGGCGACACCGATCCTGGCGGTTTGTGGTTTGCCTTGCCGGAAATGTATCAGCAAAAAATACGGCGTTAGCTGCAAACACAAGCCAGCGTGTCGGCGGTGGCGTGCAGGATTTCGACGCCATCAAACTGCTGAAGTTCGCGGCGTCGTAGCCGTTTAACCGGCAGCCAAGACGTCATCACCGGGCCGGCGCAATGGCGCCGCGACCCGGTGATCCATCAAGCGAAGAAAGATGGATTGCCGGGTCAATCCTCGTGTCAAGCCAGAGGACGTGGCCCAGCAATGACGAGCAAGAAAGAAGCACGACATAACGACGCGGCCCGAAAGGCCGCGTCGCTGTTTCTGTGCGCCTACATGCGCCCGCTGTGTGCTTCGTCGCGAGCGCGAGTTGATTCCGAAAGTTACCTCGCATGACGCAATTCAACGATGCCTGGCTAGCGCACCAGCGTAAGCGCTGGATGCGGCCGGACGCCCATCGTTGGATACGCCCCGACGCTTATCGCTTCATGCCGCCCGGCGCGCCGCGCTACGACGGCAAGGAGGCGGTGAAATACTTCTGGCCGGAGGCGGAAACCGACGACGTCTCTCCGCATGACGACGCCGAAGCCGCCGAGCTTCAGCGCGAGCTCGACGATATCCGCCGCGAGTGGGAAGCGCTGATGCGCGCGTGGCGCGCGCAAAAGGCAGGCTTCAATCCCGGCCAGCCGCGCGTGCCGGCCGGCAATTCCGGCGGCGGACAGTGGACGAGTCGAGACCGCTCTGCGCAATCAAATTTGGACGCAGATTTACTAGAGTCCGATGCTGAAGACGGTAGTATCGACGACGCGCAGTTAGGTGCGCAGTCTATATTGGACGATGCAGCAGAACCTAGCATTCAGCTTGTCAGCGATGAGTCGGAAAGTGATCGTCTACTAAATAGGCATATCAGTGAGCAGCATATTGACAAGACCGATGATGAGTTGATTGCTCGTATTCAACGAGAACAGATCCGCGGCATCTTTGTCTCAACGGGCCTTGATCGGAATGGCGCATTTGATTCAATAGAATCTGCAAGGGATTTGATTCAGCAGACCATCAATAACAATTCTGATGTAGTCGCGAGAGTGGCCAGTGGTCGGTCAACAGACGCCTTTTTAACCTGGCGATTTGGCCGTGTCACAGGCCGCGAAGCCATTCTGGACCTGCAAACGTCAACCGTGCGAATGCGCAAGACCTATGAAGTTGGCGTCGCGATTGTACATGATCCAAACTCATTATCCGGATATCGTATTGTCACTGCCTATCCGAGAAATTACAATTCAAGAATTGGCCGGTGACGACGATGACGCCTTCAGACGAATTACTTAAATTTTGTTCCGGTTTGCATCAAGACTTTATGATCTACGGGCCCGAGCCACAGGATTGGATTCGTGGCGCACTCGGATTTGTTCCCACTAATCGCCTGCCAGTATTTCGCGACTATCTTACTCAATTACTCGGCGGTGACTACAGCGATGCGCAGTTACAAGGACTTTATCGAAGCACCTACACAGAGTTGAGAATTTGGGATGATCGCGGCGTTCGTCCGTTCCTCGCAATGGTGCGAGACGCCATCGATAAGCGGCTTTCGGAGTGATCTCAAGCGCGTCGGCGGCGGCGTGCAGGATTTTGACGCGATCAAGCTGTTGAAGTTCGCGGTGAGCTGACAGAGAGTCTGAACCGGGTCGGGGTGAAGGCAAGTTTACGCAGATTGAGTGAACTTGGATTTACGCGCCGACCCGGTAACTTTGGTGGACCCTGTGGACGCTGACCAGACGATCATAATTCTAAATTGAACCATTTGTTAACGGAACCAGCCGCATCATCGCTGCATTGGTGTGCGGGATCTCATTTAATTCGAAAATTGTTCCAGCCTTGAGCACAACTCGAAGACAACGATGAATCAAACTGGAAAAAATAGACGGCGCGAAAACGCGGCTATCATAGCAAGGGTGACGGGAGTTCCTTGTCTACCCGCCACCCCTGATACTGACAACGATCCTAGAAATCCGAATGTTTCAGCCGCTAGGACACCTGGCGGTGCTGGACATTCAGCGGCGGTTTCCACTGTTGGATCAGGTCGCGCTCCTCTGCGAGACGAACCTGTTCTCCGCCTTGTGTGGTGTGCGCCATCACGTGAGTGACGCCAGCGCGCTTTGCGTCATCCCAACGATCATGGTTCGGGATACGGACCTTGAGATCGTCGGCTTGGCCAAAGTAGAGCGGTGTGAAGTTCCCATTCGAGAGTCGCTTCACGAAAGCGTAATTTCCGCTGACAGCCTTGATACCGTTCGTGGTGATGACCTCGAGAAACCAGTAGCGGTAGGTCTTTCCGGATTTGCCGGTCCAGTTGATGTGGTCTGACACTGTAGTTCTCTTTCTGGGGTGCTTTTCCGCAGCACCCCGGTTTTCGAGAACTGGGCTGTTGACCTGGGCCGACGAACCGACGAAGAATGGGTTCGCCTATCTGGGCCTGTCCCGCGCCCAGTTCTCAAGGGGGAATGCGGGATAGAAGTTTCGAAGCCGCCGGGTGGATCAGACCCGGCGGCTTCTTTAATTCCACGGTCGTCCTAGAATCACTCATAAAATTACGCAAAAGTCGAGTCATATCTATCTGTAGTAGGGCCATGATGCGGAGGCACAACTATCAGGCCCATTTTGGAACAGATTTCAGGCCGGTGCGCTCTCGCAGTACCGTGCGATTCGCTCGATCCATCACATAGGAGATGGTGAACCTACGGCCCGATCGGACTCCCCATCTTCGCCGCCTGCTGCACAATCCAGTCGCGATAGCGAACGAGCGGTGTCGCGATGGCAGGGCCGCCGCAGCCGTCGCTGCATCGTGCGCGCTTCGCTTCGGCCGCTACCGCGCTGTCCAGCGCCAGAACGGATTCCAGTTTGGCTCGATGCGCTTGACGGTTTTGCGGCGCTTTGGCTTGCGCGGAGCTTCCGCCTCGGTGGGCTCGCCGGTGGCCTGGATCGTGGCGGCGGCGACGGCGGTTTCCACTTGCGCCACCGTCACCGGCGCCCAGCGGGTGAGATGCCCGCAGGCGATGTGCGGGGCCGGATGCGCGGCGCGCGTGATCACGCCGACGAGCACCGGCCCGCGCAGCACCGGGCCGCCGGAATCGCCGAAACAGGCGCTGGCGCCGATCGAGCCCGTGCGGTTGGGATCGACCAGCGCGAACGGCGCCGCGGCGACGAGCTGCGCCTCGTGCAGCTTGCCGACGGCGGCGCGATAGCGCTCGTTGACCGTGCCGTAGCCGGCAATGGTGAATTCATTGCCTTCGTCTTCGCCGACCGGCACGGGTCTGATCGCGGCGGGAAGCGGCGCCGCGAGCCGCAAGATCGCGGCATCGCCGCTGACGCTGACGATGCGGCCGTCATCGAGCGTCGTGCGGCGGCTCACGCCGGCGACGCCGATGGAGCGGCCGCCGGTAACGATGCGAATGCCGCGGCCCGCGCAATGGCCGGCGGTGACCACAACCTTTCGGTCGATCGCGACGCCGCTGCAATGGAAACGCCCGACGACGCGAACGGTGTAATGTTCGAGCGACGACGCGCGGCCTTTGACAACGGCATACGCTTCGTTCGCGGACGCAGCGATAACAATGAATGCGATGACGGGCATCGCAAGCAGCGCCCCCGGCCAAAAAGCCGCGGGCCTGAAACATTCGCGTGTCATGAACTCCCCCAACCCGGTGCAAAGCGTAGCGGGGCAGGGCACGTGGCGGCAAGGCCTGCGCGTTATGCTGTGGATTAGGGAGCGAGCGGGCTGCCGAGCTTCCTTGCCGTCTGCACAATCCACTCGCGATAACGTACGAGCGGCGTGACGATGGTAAGGCCGCCGCAGCCAGCCTCGTTTTTCGCAGCCGTCGCAAGGCTGACGACGCCAATAACAACGAGACGCCCGCTATTGTCCTGAAAGGCCGGCCCGCCGGTGTCGCCGTTGCAGGCGCCAAGGCCATCGCGTTCGTTGCGCGTCTTCGGATCGAACAGGCGGATCTGCAGCGTGCCCGGCTGGCCGGTCGTGGTTAGCGTGACGCTTCGCGCCACGCCGCCGGACTTGCCGTCGCCGGGCACGGTAACGCCGAAGCCCGCGACGGTGAACCGATCGCCGGGCGCGACCTTGAATGCACCGCT
>JACQTM010000370.1 GCA_016210825.1 Hyphomicrobiales bacterium | reverse complement strand
CGCCTGGAAGATGATCACGCGGTGATTAAGCTGCTGCTGGCCCTGGTGGCCATAACCGCCGAGCCCAGCCCATTCACTGATATCGACGCGTTCGAAATTGGTACAGGCAGGCAGAACTACGTCTGCGAACTTCGCCTCGCCCTCGAACCAGATGGACTGGTTGACCACGAACTCGAGATTGGCTGACTGATACATGCGCACATGACGATGCGTATTGTTCATCGTCGCGATCATCGAGCCGCCGTACTTGTAGAGCATCTTCACCGGTGCGTGGCCAGGCGCCGGATAGGCGAACTTAGCGAACTGGTGCTCGATCGATTTGCCGATCCATGGCCAGCCTTCAGCCTTGCCGTCAGCAATGGCTTCAGGCATCCAGATGCGCGGGATGCGCTGGAAGCTCGAATTCATCGTCGGGAGCTGTGGCATGCGCTGATAGAGCTCGACCGGCATCGAGGTGTTTTCGAGATCTCCTGACATGCCGCCGTCGGCATAGCCGGGGAAATAGAAATTGAAATCGAGCGGGCAGCCCCATTGCAGATTGCCCATATTGACGCCGGGCTTACCGAGGCCCTGCATGGCGGCGAGGCACACCATCACGCGCGCCCATTGAATGCCGGTTTGGTTGCGGCATGCGCCGCCGTGGCCGTTGCCCCAGCCGCCGGGCGCGAGATAGACGCGCTTACGTCCCCACTCGCGCGCGAGCGCGCGCACATCCTTCGCCGGAACGCCGGTTTCTTTCTCCTGCCACTCGGGCGACTTGAGGATGCCGTCCTCCTCGCCGAGCAGATAAGCCTTCCATTTGTCGAAGCCGACGGTATGAGTCCTTACGTACTCCTTGTCGTAGAGGGACTCCTTGATCCAAACAAAGGCGATCGCCATCGCCATCGCGACCGAAGTGGTAGGCTTGGGCGCGAACCATTTGCCGGGCAGAAACTGCGCCGAGGCATTGTAGTAGGGATCGACGTGAACGACCTTGATGCCGAGTTTCGGATTCTTAAGCCACTGCCGTCGCACAGTGCCTTCCTGCGCACCATACGACCCTGACGTGCTTTCAGGATCGGCAGCCCAGAACACGATCATATCGCAGTTCTGCAAGCAGTCCTCGACTGTACCGTAGGTCTCCGACTGCCCGACGCGTAGCGTGTAGCCCCAATGGTGCACCGCGCCCCAGTACCAACCCTCCCACGAATCGGGATTATGGTGGACGCGCGTCATTCCGATCGCATTGGCGAAGCGGCACAGCGCGGAAAGGTAGTAGCCGATATTGCCCCAGGTGTGATGTGAGCCGTGCGAGACGGCAATCGCGCCCGGACCATGGTCGCGCTTGCAACGCTTGATCTCGCTCGCGACGAGGTCGATCGCCTCGTCCCACGATATGCGTAGGTAACCGGATTTTCCGCGGTTCTGCGGGTTACGCGCCCCGCTCGCGTCGAAGTCAACGCGCTTCATGGGATAAAGCAGGCGATCGGGCGAGTAGACGATCGATTTTGCATTCTGTCCGTGCGGGGCAAGCGTCGTCTTGCGCGGCGGCGTGAACTTGAGGCCGCGCGCCTCGATGGTCCATGGCTGCGGGTCGCTGTCGTTGAAATCGATCGGCGTCATGCGGACGATCTTTCCGTCCTTGACGTAAACGAAGACCGGGCCACCGTTAGTCATATTGCAATAGCGCATCGAACCGTCGGGCATTCGCGTGCCAAACTTCCAAGCCACAGTCTGGCTCATCATAATTGTCTGCGCGAACCAGTTGGTGAGATCCTCCGGCCCGTCGACCGTGAGCTTAAAGTCCTTCTGCGCGTTGATCTGATCGAGCCAGTTGATTGGCGGGATGAGTAAGCTTGCGCCAAGCGCAGCATTCTTAAAGGCAAGTGTTACGTCGGCTTTCGGGTGGAGACCGCGTCCGGAGGTGATCTTGCCGTCCTTGATCCCATACCAGCGCCCAATTTCTTCGTCGCGTGCCTTGAGTTGGGCGATCAGATTACGTTCCCTGAGCCGCGAACGAAATGTCGGGTGCCACCATGCCTGGAATCTTAGAAGTAGCGCCAAGCCAAAAAGAACAGCTTCGAATGCCAACGCCGAGAATGGCATGCTCTACTCCCTTTTTCGCCGCGCGCCCGATGCGCAATAATAGTAAGCCGATGGATGTCGATGCTATGCCACGATAGTTAGCCTGCGCGTTTATTCGGAATTATCCGATTGTTGCTGCGGTCATTGATGGTGTCATGTAGCTTGGTGGCGGCAGATCAACGAAAACTGTGTTCGATGGCACGCCAGGCTGCCCGGTCGCAGCGTAGGGTTTCACGTAATACCGGTATCGCTTTCCGGATAATACATTGTGATCCTCCCAGCGGGTGACCTTGACCGCGTCTTCGATGCTTACATTGCCTTGCTCATCGCATCGGTGCACATCATATCGCGACGCTGCGGCGGATTTGTTCCATTTCAGAGCCACAATGCCGTTTCCCGCCGTCAATACGCGCAACGCCGCTCCGTCGGAATTCCACTTTGGCGCATCAGCCGAACGAATGTCGATTGGCGCCTGCAATGCCCCTTGCGGCCACAGACTGCAAATCACGCGGTTATGGGTGCCATCGAGATGCTTGCAAACATTGCAGTAATCACAACGAATGATCCGCTCGCGTTCACCGTCGCGCACCTTATTCGGCCAATCGGGATCTGCGAGTAGTCCGCGCGCAATGCCGATAATGTCGACTTGACCTGCCGCGACCAGCCGTTCGGCATCGTCCGGCTCGGAAATTTTTCCCGTTGTCGCCACGGGTGTGTTGTAGCCATGCGACGTCAAATAAGATTTGATCTCGGCAGAGAAATGCGCGTGCGGAACATTCGGGTACCAATTCCCCGGCATGCACCGGTCGCCAGAATAGCCCGTGTACGGATAGGGGACGTGTCCTGGAACATGGATTGCGTCCTCGAATTTGCCACCGACCGAGAGTGAGAGATAAGCGGCACCAAGTTCCGCCAATCGCAGTCCGATGACCTTGGCGTCGCATACGGTGTATCCGTCCTTGATGAATTCATCCGCCAGGAATCGCACCCCGACCGGAAAGTCGCCGCCGGTCTTTTTGCGGATCGTCTCGAATATGCGGCCGATTAATTGCAGCCGACCCTCCAATGCCTGCCCGCCATATTCATCCGTGCGTGGATTCGTGCGCGATAGAAATGAAGCGAGCGTATATGCGTGCGCCGAATGGAGCTCCGCGCCGTCGAATCCCGCCTGGCGCGCGCGAACCACGGCGTTGCCGAACTCCTCGACGATCCTGTCGATATCGACATGCGAAAGCATATCGACGGTTTGCCGCCAGCCTGATTTCGCTACTTTGAGAAAGTGAATGATTTGCGGTACGACTTTCGCATCCGATGAATCGTGAATTCGACGAACGAGATCGGCGAGGCCTGGAATATATTTGTCGTCGCTGATACGCAGAAGCGGACCAGACTTGGCGTCATGAACTGCCATGGCTTCGACGACGATGAGGCCGACGCCACCTTGCGCATAACGCACGTAGCGTTCGCGAATGTCCTGATTGACAAATCCATCATCGCCCGACAGCCGCGTGACCATCGCCGGTACCATGATACGATTGGGGATAGCCATGCCGGCAATATTCAACGGCTCGAAAAGTTTCATGCGGCCGCCCCTTTTCCAAATCCGATTGGTTCTATGGCGTCAGCATTCAGTGCACGAACGCTGCGTTTAATCTCGCCAAGAGCGGCGTAAAGATCCGCAAGCTGATTGCGGTCGATGCCTGACAGCATCTGACCAATGCAAGCATCGTGCACCGGAATCACACGCGCGAGAAGCTTTTGTCCCTTGGCGGTCAAGAACACGTGCTGAACACGCCCGTCATGGCGGTTAATGGTACGCATCACTAGACCGCGCTTTTCCAGACGCTCAACCAAATCAGTGACGCTGCCTTTACTGACCATCAGCCGTTTGGACAGCTCGCCCATGGTCGGGCCGAGTGGCCGCCAATTGATTTGCGCTAGGATATCGAACACCGGCAATGTCAGGCCACACTCGGCATGAAGCCTGCGACGCAGGCGTGCCATCACAAGATTGGAGCATGCTAGAAGGCGTAGCCAGATTCTCAGCTCGAGATTCTGCTCAAACGTCTGCGTGGACGGCACGTCAATTGGCACTGTCGCTTGG
>JACQTM010000365.1 GCA_016210825.1 Hyphomicrobiales bacterium | reverse complement strand
TTAGCATGTAAGCCATTGATGTGCGCGATGGTGGAGATTCAGTCACCCTGGTCGAGACTAGCAATGTTCGCTTGTGACCCAGACCGTGTGAAAACTCCTACGTCAGTCGCGCGCGTAGAAATATTTTGGAGAGATTGCGCGTCGTGAGAACTGATGCTGCTGCGGACATACGGTTCCATGCCGTGTTGGAGAATTGTATTTTCTACATTTCGCCGATGTATGAGTTTTCACACAGCCTGGGCCCTTCGCAACAGATGCCGATGCCTAGATTTGCGTCCGGTTTCGGGGCATTGCAGAAAGCAACACGCAGCGAACACGGCCGCGGCATGCGCGCATCAGAGCGAAAACGAGCGTGTTGTAGCGAAGTTCTGCGTAGTGGCGGAGAGGGAGGGATTCGAACCCCCGATACGGTTACCCGTATGCCGCATTTCGAGTGCGGTGCTTTCAACCACTCAGCCACCTCTCCGGCAGGCCGGGCGCGAAGCCGCAAGGGCTCCGGTCGTGGCGTTACTTAACGAAGGCGCCTGAGACAGACAAGGTCGCCGGACGCATCGATTGCGGCCGACGACGCCAGTCCCGCATTTCTTGACTCGAAGCCCCCACCCCGCCATAAGCAGCGCCGAAGGCTTCAGAGCCTTGCGGCCCATGTGCGCTTCGTCGCCGTCTAAGCCTTTGAATTTCTAATCGAGACTGGAAGAAGCCGGTCCGGATATTCCGAGCGCCGGAATCGAACACGAGGATGAGAACGATGTTCGCAGTCATTAGGACCGGCGGGAAACAGTACCGCGTCGCCGAGGATCAGGTGCTCCGCGTCGATAAGATTGCGGGTCAACCGGGTGAAATCATCCAACTCGGCAACGTGCTGATGCTCGGCGGTGACCAACCGAAGATCGGAACGCCGACCGTTTCCGGCGCCAGCGTCGCGGCCGAAGTTGTCGAGCAGGGACGCGGGCCGAAAGTCATCGCTTTCAAAAAGCGCCGGCGCAAGAATTCGCGCCGCAAGCGCGGCCATCGCCAGGAATTCACGCTGCTGCGCATCACCGAAATCCTGACCGATGGCAAGGCGCCGACCAAGAAGGCCAGGGCCAAGCCCGCACCCAAGCCAAAGTCAGAAACGAGCGAAGGCGGGGCCAAGGCGGCGAAAAAGCCGAAATCGGCGAAAAAGCCAACGGCCAAGGGCAAGACCAAAGCTACCAAGGGAAAAAGTAAAAAGAAGTAAGAAGAAGTGAGATGATTCCGTCACGGAATCAGGGTAAGAGTTACATCGAAGGATTGAGAGAGCCATGGCTCACAAGAAAGCAGGCGGATCATCGCGTAACGGCCGCGACACAGCGGGTCGGCGCCTTGGCATTAAGCTTTTCGGCGGGCAGTCGGTGATTGCCGGCAACATCCTTGCACGCCAGCGCGGCACCAAGTGGCATGCCGGCCAAAATGTCGGCACTGGCAAGGATCACACGCTTTTCGCTCTCATCGATGGTCGCGTGAAATTCAATACCAAAGCCAAAGGCCGCACGTATGTATCCGTTCTCCCAATGACGGAGGCTGCGGCCAAGTAGACGGCTAATCTCAATCGAGGTCTGCCGGTTCCAGTCAAACCCGGCGGACCCCATAACGGGCTCCGATTTTGAGAGGGGGAGACGGCGGAACCGGCTCCCCCTCGAAGCTTTTTCAAAGGAGCCCGTGCCATGACATTGTCTGAGATACCAACCGGAACTTTCCGGGAAGGCTGTATTCCCGTCCTCGAGACCAAGCGGCTCACGCTGCGTGCACCGCGCCTTGAGGACGTAAAAGCGATGGCGCAACTCGCCAATGACAAGCGCATCGCAGAGAACACGCGGCGCATTCCGCATCCTTATTCGCCAAGCGACGCCGAAGATTTCATCAGCGGTGTGAATGTACCGAAAGGCGAAACAGCATTCCTCATCATGCTGCGCGATGAAACCATTATTGGCGCATGTGGGCTTGCATTTCATGAGGAAGAGGCGCCCGAGATCGGCTATTGGCTCGGCGTGAAATTCTGGGGCAACGGCTACGCCACCGAAGCGGTGCGCGCGGTAATCGATTACGCTTTCACCGATCTCGACCACGAAGCATTACAGGCGGGCACACGGGTGACCAATCCAGCCTCGCGCCGCATTCTGGAGAAATGCGGGTTCCAGTGGACCGGCGTCGGATTGTGCCGCATCCGGGCACTTGCAAGTTCCGCACCGATCGATCGTTTTCGTCTCGACCGCGGCCTCTGGGCCTCGCTCAAGAGCTGGGGCGAGGTGAAACGGGTGGTCTGATTGCTGTCGTTGAGCTTTCGCTCGCCGGAACGCCTCGATCCGGCCGGACGTTGGGCATAAGAAGATAGCTAGCAAGACAGGCCCATTCGGGTTATGACGTGGCCGCCCCTACGAGAGGTCAATCTGACTTTCGTGTTCGGCAAAGCATCTCTCATCGGAGACTTATTGTGGCTACAGGCACTGTGAAATGGTTTAACGCTACCAAGGGTTATGGCTTTATCCAGCCTCAGGGCGGCGGCAAGGATGTGTTCGTGCATATCTCGGCTGTCGAGCGTGCCGGGTTGGGCAACCTCAATGAAGGCCAACAGGTCGAGTATGAGGTCGTTTCGAACCGTGGAAAAGAATCTGCGGAAAATCTGAAAGTGCGATAACGCAATTCACTGCGTTCGGCTGCGAGAGAATCCTTCGCAGCCGAACGCGCTGACTGCAAAGCCCTCAACGCATAAACGGTTTGCAGGGTTGTTTCCGGCATTGCCTGCGGAACGCCTGGCCGCCAGATTTGAGCTGGCCATGAAATTCCTCGACGAGGCGAAAATTTATATTCAGTCGGGCGCGGGCGGGAACGGTTGCGTATCGTTCCGGCGCGAGAAATTCATCGAGTTCGGTGGACCGAATGGCGGCGACGGCGGGCGCGGCGGTGACGTGATCGCGAAAGCCGTCGAGGGCCTCAACACGCTGATCGACTATCGCTACCAGCAGCATTTCAAGGCGCGTCCCGGTGGTAATGGCATGGGCAAGGACCGTCACGGCGCCAATGGCGCCGACGCGATGTTGAAAGTTCCCGTCGGCACGCAAATCTACGATGAGGACGGCGAGATGCTGCTCGCCGATCTCACTGAAATCGGCCAGCTTGCAGTGCTGGCGCGCGGCGGCAATGGCGGCTTCGGCAATGCACATTTCAAGTCCTCGACTAATCGCGCGCCGCGCCACGCCAATCCCGGCCAGCCACACGAAGAGCGCACCATATGGCTGCGGCTCAAGCTCATTGCCGATGCGGGCATTGTCGGATTGCCGAATGCCGGCAAGTCCACGTTCCTAGCCGCGGTGAGCGCAGCGAAGCCGAAAATTGCCGATTACCCGTTCACAACACTACACCCGCAACTCGGTGTGGTTTCCGTCGACGGCCGTGAGTTCGTAATCGCTGATCTCCCCGGCTTGATCGAAGGTGCGAGCGAAGGCGTCGGCCTCGGTGACCGATTTCTCGGCCATACCGAACGCTGCCGTGTGTTGTTGCACCTCGTGGACGCAACGGGCGAGGATGCGGGGGCTGCCTATAGGATCGTGCGCGACGAACTTAAGGCCTACGGCCACGGTTTGATCGACAAGCCGGAAATTCTGGCACTTTCGAAAGCCGACGCGCTCACGCCTGCGCGGATCAAGGCGCAGATCGCGGCGCTCAAGGTGGCGGCGAAGAAGACCCCGCTTGTCCTCTCAGCTCACTCTGGTGCCGGCGTGCCAGAGACTTTGCGCGCGCTGCTCAAGGTGATCGACGCCGTACGGAAAGCTACAGAAGCGCCGCGTTCCGCCGCCCCGGCCTGGCAGCCGTGATTTTCAAGCTTCTCGGCGTCACTTTGGTTCTCTTCCCAGGCGGGAGAGGGCGGCGTGCGGCACTCGCCGCGAGCCGAGTAGAGGGTGCTTGGTTTTGCTTGCGCCGATCAACCATTTTACTCCACGCCCTATCCCTTCCCCGACGCAAGTCGGGCCTGCCCGACTTGCGCAATTTGGTGCAGAACTCGGGCGAGCCCGAGTTCTGTGGGGGAGGGAGGAGTTGCTAATGTCCCGCAAAGCGCCCGCCCTCACCGATTTCCGCCGCATCGTGGTCAAGGTCGGCTCCTCCTTGCTCGTCGATATGGCGGCGGGAAAGCTGCGCAATGCCTGGCTCGCGGCCCTGGCGGAGGACATCGCGCGGCTGCATAAGGACAGGCGCGATATTCTTGTCGTCTCTTCGGGTGCCATCGCGCTCGGGCGTAGCGTGCTGAAATTGCCGTTGGGCGCGCTCAAGCTTGAGGATTCGCAAGCCGCCGCCGCCGTTGGCCAGATCGCGCTTGCACGTATCTGGGCAGAGACGCTCGGCCGTCACGGCATCGCCGCCGGCCAAATTCTTCTCACGCTTGGCGATACCGAAGAGCGCCGGCGTTATCTCAACGCGCGCTCGACGATCGACAAACTCTTGGAATGGAAGAGCGTGCCGGTGATCAACGAGAACGACACGGTGGCAACAAACGAAATCCGCTATGGCGACAACGACCGCCTCGCCGCGCGGGTTGCCACAATGATGAGCGCCGATTGCCTCGTGTTGCTTTCCGATGTTGACGGGCTCTACGACAAGCCGCCGGGCGCGGGACGCGAGGCAAAATTCATCGCGCTGGTCGAGCGCGTCACGCCGGAGATCGAGGCTATGGCAGGCGCATCCGGCTCGGAACTTTCACGCGGCGGCATGCTGACCAAGATCGAGGCGGGAAAAATCGCGACCTCGGCTGGCACCCACATGGTGATTGCGTCGGGCCGCGGCGAGCATCCGCTCAAAGCGATCATCGAGGGCGCACCCTGCACTTGGTTCCTAACGCCCGCGAATCCCGTAACCGCGCGCAAGAAATGGATCGCGGGCTCGCTTGAGCCCAAGGGCACGCTTTTTATCGACGGCGGCGCCGTGGCCGCGCTCAAGCGCGGAAAAAGCTTGCTACCGGCGGGCGTCAAACGCGTGGACGGCGAATTCGAGCGCGGCGATGCGGTCGTCATCCGAGATCTCGACGGTGTCGAGGTCGGTCGCGGCCTCGTTGCTTACGACGTCAAGGATGCGGCTAAAATTATCGGCAAATCTTCGGGCGATATCCTCAATATTCTTGGTTTCGGCGGCCGAGCCGAAATGGTGCATCGCGACGATCTGGTGATGGGCGGAGCGTAACACCGGCCCATATCGCAGAGACGCCTGAATCGAAAGGGCATAGCCTCGCATTTGTGTCATCCATCTTTTCTTAAGTTTAACCATTTGTAATGGCCCGAATGCCGACTGGGCCGCGCGGGACGCGCGGCGATAACCGGCATTTGGGACGGAGAGCAAAATCATGCGTAAGCTTTTTATGATCGGCGCGGCAATTACGGCCGTGGCTATTGTCGCGGCGCCTGCGCGCGCGGCGAGCGAACGGACATTGACCGGCGCTGCCATCGGTGCTGGCGCTGGCGCGATTGTGGCGGGGCCCATTGGTGCAGTCGCCGGTGGCGCTGTCGGTGCCTGGGTTGGTGGACCGAGCGTGTCGCGTCACAGATATTGCTGGTGGGATAGCCACGGCTATCGTCACTGCCGCTGGCGCTGAGGTCGCTACTCATATCAGCGGCCATATACGAAAGCCCGGCGATGAGCCGGGCTTTCTGCTTGGCGTGCCTCGACAACGGCATGACAGAATGACCATTCCCGCATGGGTAACTTCTTGGCTTTCGGATAGAGTGCGCGCCGATGACGACCGCCACCGAAACCGCCACGCCCGCCGCCGATACCGATACTCGCGTGATCGGGCTTGTATCCGCCGCGCACTTCGTCAGCCACTATTACATCCTCGTACTCCCGCCGTTATTTTTGTTCGTGCGCGCGGACTTCGACGTCAGCTATACCGAACTCGGCATAGCAATCGCCGCCTTCAATATTTTGTCTGCCCTGCTACAGACGCCGGCCGGTTTTCTCGTTGACCGCATCGGTGCACGCAGTGTGCTGGTCGGCGGGCTCGCACTCGGCGCGGCAGCGCTTGCAAGCGCGACACTGACTTCGTCGTATCTTGTTTTCGTCGCCATGTTCGCGCTCGCTGGCGCCGGCAACGCTGTATATCATCCCGCGGACTATGCGTTGCTTTCAGCCCGCGTTTCGGCGCGGCGCATGAGTAACGCCTATTCGGTGCACATTTTCTCCGGTTTCATCGGAACGGCAGTCGCACCAGCAACGCTCTTGGTGTTCGCCGAAGCGTTCGGCTGGCGCGGCGCGTTTGTCATCGCGGCGCTACTTGGTTTCGCTGTGGCAGCGGCGATCGTATTGTTTGGCGCGCCGCTCGGTGGGCGCGAGGTTCATGTCACGGGAGCACAAAAATACAGGAGCGGCGCCGATTGGCGTATCTTGCTGTCGTTACCTGTGCTGCTCAATTTCGCGGTATTTCTATTGATCGCGACGTTCAATGCCGCTGTGCAAAATTATTCCGTGGTCGCGCTCGAAGCCATGCGCGGCATCTCGCTTGCCACGGCCACCACCGCACTCTCGGCCTTTCTGCTGATGAGCGCCTTCGCCGTGCTGGCCGGTGGATTTTTGAGCGCGCGCACCGAGCGTCAACACGTGGTGGCCATGGGCGGATTCGCAGGTTCTGCGATCGCCATTCTCACTGTCGCCCTCGTCGATGTCGGCGGCACCGTGATTATCGGGCTGATGGGCTTATCAGGCTTCTTCCTCGGCCTGCTCATGCCTGCGCGCGATTTGATCGTGCGCGCCGTCACCCCCGCCGGCGCTTTCGGCAAGGTGTTCGGCTTCGTGACAACGGCATTCAATGTCGCCGGTATCGTCGCTCCGCCGATTTTCGGCTGGATGATGGATCAAAGCAACCCGCGCGCAATTCTCATTACAGCCGGTATCGCCGGCTTACTCGCAATTCCGACGGTCATGATGACAGTCGTTTGCAGAGCGCGGAGTAAAGCCGCAAATTGAGAATGCCGATCGTAACGGCGCTTAGCGTGCAGCGGGCCGACCTGACTTGTGTTGACCCGATTGCGCCAATTCAGGGGTGTCCACGGTCATGATCTTTTCGGCGGCAACCATGATCGTCGTGTCGGGATGGTTCGCGCAGTAAGCGCCGAGTTCTTCCCCTTGGCTCTTGAGACGGCCGAAATCGATGACTGCTGGATCGCTTTCGCCGGTGAAATAGCCGTCGAACCACAGTATCACCATGCCAACGCTATCCTTTCCGGAAGCAAGAAAGTCCTTACAGGACAACTTCGAGAGATCGACCGTCTGCGCGCGCGCGGGCATCGCAAAGATCAACGCCGCAACGGCAAGCGCGGCAAAGAGTCGGGGCATGGGGTTCGTACCTCGCGGCGGGGCGATCTTCTATTTGCCATTTGTTTACCAATAAATGGTTGCCAATGTGTTACGGGCTACCGGGGAAACTCATCCAATGGCCTAGCTGGTAGGCCCACTGCAACGCCAATGGCCGAGTTCGGGACTACCCTCGCGGCTACTTGCCTTGCCATGATAGAAGGCCGCGGAATGGACCACCGATTATGACCGCGCCGCTTAAGACCATCGAAAGCTCAGGCGACATCACCGCCACCATGGGTAATATCGGAAGTCGCGCCCGCGCCGCTGCGCGTACGCTGGCGCTCGCCCCCACAGCTCAAAAGGATAAGGCTCTCAGCGCCATGGCCAAGGCAGTCCGCGCCGCCACGGCCACCATCCTTGAAGCCAACGCCGAGGATATTGCCGAAGCCAAGGCCGCCGGCGCGGGAACTGCCTTTCTCGACCGCTTGGCGCTCGATTCCAATCGTGTCGAGGCTATCGCCGACGGCCTCGACGTGGTCGCACGGCTCGCCGACCCGGTTGGGGTCGTGACGGAGCGCTGGACGCGGCCAAACGGCATGACCATCGAGCGCGTGCGCGTGCCGCTCGGCGTCGTCGCCGTAATTTACGAAAGCCGGCCAAATGTTACCGCCGATGCGGGCGCGCTCGCTTTGAAGGCCGGCAACGCCGTTATTCTGCGCGCCGGATCGGAGAGTTTTCGCTCGGCGCGCGCAATTCACGCAGCTTTAGTCTCAGGACTCCGAAAAGCTGCCCTGCCCGAGGATAGTATCCAGCTCGTGCCGACACGAGACCGTGCTGCCGTCGGCATGTTGCTCGCCGGCTTGGACGGAGCAATCGATATCATCGTGCCGCGCGGCGGCAAGAGCCTTGTCGGCCGCGTGCAAGCGGAGGCGCGCGTTCCTATCTTTGCGCATCTTGAGGGCGTCTGTCACGTATACGTGGATCGAGGCGCCAATCTCGATATGGCAAAGACAATCGTGCTTAACGCTAAAATGCGCCGCACCGGCGTCTGCGGCGCGGCGGAAACGTTGCTGGTCGATCGCACAGCCGCGGATGCCATGCTAAAGCCGCTGATCAAAATGCTGCTCGACGCCGGCTGCGAGGTCCGTGGCGATGCCGCCGTACAATCCGCGGACAAACGTGTCAAGACCGCCTCCGAGGAAGATTGGACAACGGAATATCTTGACGCGATCATCGCCGCTAAGGTGGTGAATGGCGTCGATGACGCGATCGCTCACATTGAGCGCTACGGTTCACATCACACCGACGCCATCATCACCGGCGACAAGGCCGTGGCTGAAAAATTTCTCAACGAGGTGGATTCCGCGATCGTCCTGCACAACGCCTCGACGCAGTTCGCCGACGGCGGAGAGTTCGGTTTCGGCGCCGAGATCGGCATCGCCACGGGTCGCCTGCACGCGCGCGGACCGGTCGGCGTCGAGCAACTCACCACGTTCAAATACCGCGTTCACGGCACGGGGCAAACGCGGCCGTGAAAAGCCGTCCGGCGCAGAAAGTCCCCGCGTCGCAACGCCTCAAATTGCCGCTACACGCACCGGGCTTGCGGATTGGGCTCCTCGGTGGTTCCTTCAATCCACCCCATGCCGCGCATCGCGCGATCAGCCTTTTCGCCATGAAAAGGCTGAGGCTTGATCGAATCTGGTGGCTTGTAACGCCTGGAAACCCGCTCAAGGACACACGCACTCTCACTCCCATCGATGTTCGAATCGCAGCTGCCCAGGAGGTAGCTGACCACCCGCGTATCGATGTCACCGGACTCGAGGCCGTCATCGGAACGCAATACAGTTACGATACGATTGCGTATCTAATGGTCGAATGCCCCGGCGTGCGTTTCGTCTGGATTATGGGCGCGGACAATCTGAAACAGTTTCATCGCTGGAAGAATTGGCTTGGAATTGCGGGTCTCGTTCCCATCGCGGTTATCGACCGTGGTGGGGTACAAGCGGCATTGTCGGGGCCGGCAGCCAGTCAACTTGCGAGTGCCCGCATCGCCGAACGTCTCGCCGGATCGCTCATAACGCGCCAGCCGCCGGTCTGGGTTTTCCTTCACGGGCTGAAATCCACCCTATCCTCGACGGCCATACGTGCCGCCGCCAAGAAGGGCTAAAGTGGGAGGTTGAAACCTTCGCGGGGGCGTGACTATCTTTGAGCTGCGCTGTGAGTCTCGGAATAGGAAGCGGCCAATAGCCGAAAGGAAGGGCCTCTGATCACATCGGTAATCTCTCGGGCTGGCAGTGGATCCAGACCCGAATCGGTCTCCAAGGTGCGTCCGAACGCCGAGGAGACCCTTCGCATTGTCCTCGCGCGCCTCGATGACATGAAGGCTGAGGATGTGGTCACCATCGATCTTCGCGGCAAGACGTCCATCGGCGATGCCATGATTGTGGCCTCCGGCCGCTCCAACCGCCATGTCAGCGCGGTTGCGGATCATCTCGTCAAGGATCTTGACGACGCAGGCCTGCCCCGAGTTCGGGTGGAAGGCACACCACATTGCGATTGGGTGCTGATCGATGCGGGCGACGTCATCGTCCACATCTTCCGGCCCGAGGTGCGTACCTTCTATAATCTTGAAAAGATGTGGGCGGGTGGCGGCGCAGGCAGACGCCGCACCAGCTGAGGCCGCGAGCCACAGGCTATGCGGCTCCTCGTGCTCGCGGTTGGCCGACTGAAACACGGCCCGGAAACCGAGCTTGCCGAGCGCTATCGTAAGCGCATGATCCAATCTGGCCGCGGCGTGGGCCTGCGTGAGGTCGAAATCATCGAGATCCGGGAAAGTCGCGCGCACGAAGCTGACAAGCGCATGCTTGAGGAATCAATAGCATTGGCAAACATTCTGCCCGAAGGCGCGGCGGTGATCCTGCTCGACGAACATGGCGAGAATCTCTCGAGCAAGGCGCTTGCCGAACATTTACGCCGATGGCGCGAAGCTGGACGGACGGCTGCCGCCTTCATTATCGGCGGCCCTGACGGTCTGGCACCAGCGCTGCGCGAAAAGGCCGTTCTTCGGCTCGCCTTCGGTGCAGTCACTTGGCCGCATCAATTGATACGGACGATGCTACTGGAGCAGCTTTATCGAGCGGTCACGATCCTGTCGGGGCACCCTTATCACCGTTCATGATCAATCTTCGGTGCGTGACGCGGCTTTGCCTTAAGATTGCCTTTGATTCCCACGCCTGATGGGGTGGTCATGATTTTGAATTTTTCGTGCACGCGTTTCGAACCCGGCTGGACCATGACCCTCGTTATAGGTCTGGCTCTGTCGGTTGGCACCGCTGCAGCTTTTGCCGATCCGCGGCCGCAATACGTTCGCATGGCGCAGGCGGACCCCAAGAATCCGGCCGACGCTTTGAACGCACGCGACCGCGAACTTGACGCCGTTCGCGTGGAACAGAAGAAAGCGGCTGCCGCCGAGCAGAAACTTAAACGCGAGATCGACGATCTTGGCGCCGATCGCCGCCGGCTCAATTTAGCGCTCGTCGAGACCGCGATACGCGTACGCAAAATCGAGGGCGATCTCAGCGCCACCGAGGCGCGACTCAAGCCGCTTGAGGAGAAGGAGCGGATGGCGCGTCAATCATTCGAGGCAAAGCGCGCCGATATTGCCGAGGTGCTGGCAGCGCTGCAGCGCATGGGCCGCCGCCCGCCGCCCGCGCTCCTTGCCCGGCCGGAGGACGCTTTACAATCGGTTCGATCGGCGATCCTGCTTGGTGCCGTTCTGCCCGATATGCGCCTGAAGACGGCGACGCTCGCAGCCGAGCTTGCCGAATTCGTTCGCCTTCGCGACGACATTGCCGGGGAAAAAGCAAAGCTTGCGCGCGATCTCGCCACGTTGTCCGAGGATACCCGGCGCATGACGCTATTGGTGGAGCACCGCCAAAAGCGGCAGGTCGAGACCGAAAAGGCGATGGAAGCCGAGCGGCAAAACGCCTTTGCGCTGGCGCGGCAGGCCGAAAATCTCAAAGATTTGATCGCAACCCTGGAAAAGGGCCTCGACAGCGCTAACCGTGCCGCGCGGGCGGCTGCACGCGCTGCCGAGTCGGCCAAACCGTCGAGCGGCCGGCCTAACCTTGCAGCGCTCAACGATCCGGGGCGTCTGGTTCCAGCTGTGGCATTCGCCTCGGCCAAAGGCCTGCTACCATTGCCGGTTACCGGCATAAAAATCCGCGATTTCGGCACCGCGGATGGTCTCGGTGGAACCGAAAAGGGGATCGGGCTTGCGACGCGCGCCGGTGCCCAGGTCACCGCACCATGCGACGGATGGGTAGTATACGCCGGTCCATTCCGCTCATATGGTCAACTCTTGATCCTGAACGCGGGCGGCGGGTATTATGTGCTACTCGCGGGGATGGAGCGGATTTCCGTCGACCTCGGTCAATTCGTATTGACTGGGGAACCCGTAGCTGTGATGGGGGGCGGATCGAAGACGGCCGCCACCGTGTCGATCGGCTCTTCTCAACCGGCTCTCTACGTCGAATTCCGGAAGGACGGGGCACCCGTCGATCCAAGCCCATGGTGGGCGACTAGCGAAGGCGAAAAGGTTCGCGGATGATGCGCAAGACAATCCTGGTTCTCCTCGGTGCGGCGACGGGCGCGGCCCTGACGCTGCTTGCCATTCAGCCGCGTTCCGTACTCACCGGTTTCAGCGCGAAAGCGGCTGCAGCCGCGTCGGACACTTACCGTCAACTCAATCTCTTCGGTGACGTCTTTGAACGTGTGCGCTCCGATTACGTCGAAAAGCCCGAGGATTCCAAGCTCGTTGAGTCGGCAATCAACGGCATGCTCGCTGGCCTCGATCCGCATTCAAGTTATATGGATGCGAAGAGCTTCCGCGATATGCAGGTGCAAACCCGCGGCGAATTCGGAGGTCTTGGAATCGAAGTCACAATGGAAGAGGGCTTGGTCAAGGTCGTTTCGCCAATCGACGAGACGCCCGCTGCCAAGGCCGGCGTTATGGCCAACGATATCATCACCCATCTGGACGATGAGGCAGTTCAGGGTCTGACCCTGAACCAAGCCGTTGAAAAGATGCGCGGGCCGGTCAACACCAAGATCAAACTCAAGATCAGGCGCAAGGGCCAGGATAATCCGATTGAAGTTACGATCGTGCGCGACGTCATCCGCGTCCGCTCGGTGCGTTCGCGGGCCGAAGAAGACGTGGCTTATATACGTATCACGCAATTCAATGAGCAGACGACCGAATTCACGAAGAAAGCGATCGCCGATCTGACGTCGCAAATCACGGTCAACAAGCTCAAAGGTTATGTCCTCGATTTGCGCAACAATCCGGGCGGCTTGCTCGACCAAGCCATTTCCGTTTCTGGTACTTTCCTGGAAAAAGGTGAGGTCGTCTCGACGCGCGGGCGTAACGTCGAGGAGACGCAGCGTTTCGTTGCCCGCGGTGGGGATCTCACCAAGGGCAAGCCGATCATCGTGCTGATCAATGGCGGCTCAGCATCGGCGTCTGAGATCGTTGCCGGCGCATTGCAAGACCACAAGCGCGCGACCGTGATCGGCACGCGCTCCTTCGGCAAGGGCTCGGTTCAGACCATTATCCCGCTTGGCTCGGGAAATGGCGCGCTGCGGCTGACAACGGCGCGCTACTACACCCCATCGGGGCGCACGATTCAGGCGAAGGGAATTTCGCCGGATATCGAGGTGTTGCAAGATGTGCCTGACGAATTGAAGGCGCGCGCCGATACCAAGGGTGAGGCGTCCCTGCGTGGCCATCTGAAGGGCGATGGCCAAGAGGGAGCCGGCTCGCAAGCTTATGTTCCGCCGGATGCCAAGAACGACAAGGCACTGCAGAATGCGCTCGATCTGCTGCGCGGAAAAGTCGTCAATGCGGCTTTCCCGCCGAACAAGAAGGCGGCTGTGCCGAATTAATGCCGGCTAATTTTCGCACTGCCAGCGGGGCGGCCATTGGCCGCCCCGTTCGTTTTCGCCCAGGCCGCGGGTTAACGCATGCATTTACACCCCCGTGCTAGACTCCACGCCATGATTCGCGAGGGTTTCTAGTCCGTGGCAACGGATGACCTGAACGCGCCTCTCGGCCAGCACAAGACGAAGCGACACGGCCTGGCGCTACCGACGTTATTGCTGCAGGCGCTGGCCGGCGTGCTCGGCCTGTTTGTGCTTGTCTTCGTGCTTTGGACGGCGCTGGTGGAAGATCCCCTGGGTGGTGAGCCCATAGCCGTCGTTGCGACGGAGCGGCCGCAGGCCGATTCGATAAAGGCCGACGAGGCGAAGACTGCAGTGGTTCAACCGCCTGCAGCTCAGCCCCCCGCTGCGGCGCCGGCGACACAAACCGTGACGGTTATCGATGGGTCGAGCGGCCAGCGACAGGAGGTGCAGGTCGCGGCATCGGCTCGTCCACAGCAGAACCCGGGAATCGACAAGCGGTTGATCGAAAAATCGCGCCACGGTCTGTTGCCGCAAATCGCCACCGACGGCACGCGACCATCGGATGTCTACGCGCAGCCGGTGAAAACCGCGCAGGGAAGTCCAGACGGCCCGCGTATCGCGCTCATCGTCGGCAGCCTCGGCGTTGGCGCCAACAGCACCGCCGAGGCGCTGAACAAATTACCGGGGCCGGTCACGCTGGCCTTTACGCCCTACACGGTTGACGTTGCGAAATTGGTCGAGCGTGCGCGTTCCGGAGGTCATGAAGTGCTGTTGCAGGTGCCGATGGAACCGTTCGATTATCCCGACAACGACCCCGGCCCGCAGACATTGCTGACCTCGCTCGCACCCGAGCAGAACATCGATCGCCTGCATTGGTTGATGAGCCGCTTTCAAGGCTATGTGGGAATAACAAATTACATGGGCGCGCGATTCACCGCATCCGACCGTCCGATCGCGTCGGTGCTGCGCGAGATCGCCAAGCGCGGACTGATTTATGTGGATGACGGTTCGTCGCCGCGCAGCCTCACAAGCCAGATGGCGGGAGCCAATAAGCTGCCGTTCGCCAAGGCTGAGATCGTGGTCGATGCGGTGCCAACGCGCGTCGAGATCGACAAAGCGCTGGCGCGTCTTGAGACGATTGCGCGTGAGCGCGGCCTTGTCGTGGGCGCGGCGACGGCATTGCCGGTCTCGATTGAGCGCATCGCGCGATGGGCGAAGGCGGCAACAGCGCGTGGCGTCATACTGGTGCCGATCAGCGCCGCGGCGGTCAAGGCGAAATCGAGCTGATCGCATCGATTGCGACAGCAATCGGTGCGATCATCACCGGGCCGCGCCAAAGGCGCGAGACCCGGTGATCTCGACAGGAAATCTCAGCCGTGCTCACCTAAGCGAGATGGCCGGGTCAAGCCCGGCCATGACATTTGTCAGAGTTTCGTCGCATGCCCCGCTTTGAAGATCTCCCCTATCGCCCGTGCGTCGGCACGATGGTGCTCAACCGCGATGGCCGTGTGTTCATAGGCCGGCGCATCGGCGGCCCCGAGCATGTGGATGAAACGCATGTCTGGCAGATGCCGCAGGGCGGCGTCGACGAAGGCGAGGATCCTTATCCGGCCGCGCTACGTGAACTTTATGAAGAGACCAATATCCACTCGGTTGAAAAAATCGGAGAGATCGAAGATTGGCTGTCTTACGACATCCCGCGCGAGATCGTCGGCCAGGCCTGGAAGGGAAAATTTCGCGGTCAAAAACAGAAATGGTATGCGCTCCGTTTCACCGGCAAGGATAGTGAGATCGACGTCGAAAATCCCGGTGACGGGCACGATCCCGAATTTGTGGAATGGCGCTGGGAACCGATGCGCAACTTGCCCGACCTGATCATCCCATTCAAGCGCAAGGTTTATGAGCGGGTGGTCGCCGAATTCTCACATTTGGCAAAGAGTTAAGGCCAAGCAAGCACGCTCAATGCAGCGCTGTGCCGGTGAGCTCAAATTGCAGCGTCTTGAAGTGATCGAGCCGGGCGATCTCGCGATCAAGCGCGGAGCCAGGTTCCATCTGCGCAACCTTCTCCTCCATGGTCTTGAGCTCGGCCGCGATCATGGCGTTGTCGAAATCCTCGGTCGAGGTCGCGACGTCTGCCAGCACGGTGAGACCTTTCGGCGACACCTCGGCGAAGCCGCCGAGTACGACGATTTTTTCGGCCGTACCCGCATTGTGGACCGTGAGAATTCCCGGCTTGACGATGGCAACGAGCGGCGCGTGCTCGGCTAAAACGCCAAAGTCACCTTCGGTGCCCGGCACATCGACCTGCTCAACTTCGCCCGAGAACAGGAGCTTTTGCGGCGAGACGAGTTCGAAATGAAACGTGGCCATAATCAATCCCTATCGACTGTTGTTCCGGCCGAGCGCGAAGCGCGAGGGCCGGAATCCATAACCACCAAATTCAATTTGAAGCGGTGTGGTTATGGGTCCCCGCTTTCGCGGGGACGACGAAGTGAAATTACGCCGCTTCCGCCGCGAGCTTCTTGCCCTTCTCCACCGCCTGCTCGATGGTGCCGACCATGTAGAAGGC
>JACQTM010000375.1 GCA_016210825.1 Hyphomicrobiales bacterium | reverse complement strand
CTATAAAGGCAAGGGGGTGAGATACACGGGCGAATACATCTTCCGCAAGGAAGGCAAGAAGAAGTAACGGAGCGGACGATGGCGAAGTTCAAGAATTCGACGCAAAGGCGCACCGCGCGCGTCCGCCGCCACGTCAAGCGCGCGGCGGGCAGCCGCATGCGGCTCACCGTGTTCCGTTCGAGCAAGCACATCTACGCCCAGGTAATCGACGACGGTAAAGGCCAGACGCTGGCCAGCGCCTCGTCGATGGAAAAGGACATGCGCGGCAGCCTGAAGACCGGCGCCAATGTTGACGCGGCAAAGGCGGTGGGCAAGCGGCTTGCCGAGCGCGCACTGCAGAAGGGCGTCAAGCAAGTCACTTTCGACCGCGGGCAATATCACTATCACGGCCGCATCAAGGCGCTGGCGGATGCAGCACGCGAGGGCGGACTCAACTTTTAACGGAACGGTCCAATATGGCACATGAACCACGACGAGACCGCGATCGCGGCGGTAGCCGCGAAGAGCGCGACAGCGAATTTGTCGACAAGCTCGTCCACATCAACCGCGTGGCCAAGGTGGTCAAGGGCGGCCGGCGTTTCGGCTTCGCCGCGCTCGTCGTTGTTGGCGATCAGAAAGGCCGGGTCGGCTTCGGCCACGGCAAGGCGCGCGAGGTCCCAGAGGCGATCCGCAAGGCAACGGACGCGGCAAAACGCAACCTCACGCGCGTGCCGCTGCGCGAGGGACGCACGCTCCATCATGATGTCTATGGCCGTCACGGCTCCGGCAGGGTGTTCCTGCGCGCGGCGCCGGCCGGCACCGGCATTATCGCCGGGGGTCCGATGCGCGCGGTGTTCGACACGCTCGGCATGCAGGATGTGGTCGCGAAATCGCTCGGCTCATCCAATCCTTACAACATGGTGCGCGCCACGTTCGACGCCCTCAAGCACCAGGATTCGCCACGCTCGGTGGCGGCACGGCGCAACATCAAGGTTTCAGCGCTGCAGGCTCGCCGCCGCGAAGGCGACGGCGAAGCGGCGAGCGAGTGAATTTTGTAATTCGAGGACGGCCGGAGCAGGACATGGCAGCTTCCAAAAGCATCAAGGTCGAGCAGATCGGCAGCCCGATTCGCCGTCACCATACTCAACGCGAGACACTGGTGGGGCTCGGCCTCAATCGCATCGGCCGCGTCGCCGATTTACCCGACACGCCGCAGATCCGTGGGATGATCGCCAAGGTCAAACATCTCGTTCGCGTGGTTGAAAAATGAATTCTCGCGTCATCCCGAGGTGCGAGCGCGTAGCGCGAGCCTCGAAGGATGGCGCACCCGCCGCCGCCCTTCGAGGCTCGGGGCTTTGCCCCTCGCACCTCAGGACGACGGCTCTGGAATGGAGTGAAGAACGATGAAGCTCAATCAACTCGCCGATCGCCCAGGCGCGCGCAGACACCGAACGCGCATTGGCCGCGGTATCGGCTCCGGCAAGGGCAAGACAGGCGGCCGCGGCGGCAAGGGTCAGACGGCGCGTTCCGGCGTGCGCATCAAGGGCTTCGAGGGCGGCCAGATGCCGCTGCATCGCCGTCTGCCAAAACGCGGCTTCCGCAACGTGAAGTTCGCGCGGCGGTTAAACGAGATCAATCTCGGCAGCGTGCAATCGGCGATCGACGCCGGCCGGCTCGATGCCAAGAACCCGGTCGATGTCGGCGCCATGGTCAAGGCTGGACTTATGAGCCGCGCCAAGGACGGCGTGCGCCTGCTTGGCGGCGGCGCGATCAAGTCCAAGGTGGAATTTTCCGTATGGGGCGCCTCGAAAACCGCCATCGCCGCGGTAGAGAAGCTCGGCGGCTCGGTGAAGGTACTCGCGCCTAAGAAGGAAGCGCCGAAAGAGCCGCGCGGCAAGAACAAGCGCATCGCGCTTGGCCTGCTCAAGCCGAAGACTGAACCTGCCGAAGCGAAGGGCGAAGGCAAGGGTGACGGCAAAGGTGACGGCAAGGGTGAGCCCAAGCCCAAGACGGATAAGCCGAAAGGCGAAAAGCCCAAGGCTGAGAATCCTCAGGGCAAAATCGCCGAATGATCCCCATATTGGCGGGGGGCTGACGGCAACCGGAGCACGACATGGTCTCGGCAGCAGAACAACTAGCGGCCAATCTCAACTTCTCAGCTCTAGCCAAGGCCGAAGAGCTGAAGAAGCGCATCTGGTTCACGGTAGGAGCGCTGATCGTCTACCGCTTCGGCACCTACATTCCGCTGCCCGGCATCGATCCCTCCGCCTGGGCTCAGATTTTCCGCACCCAGGCCGGCGGTTTTCTCGGCATGTTCAACGTGTTCGCCGGCGGCGGCATCGACCGCATGGCGATCTTCGCGCTCAACATCATGCCGTACATCTCGGCATCGATCATCCTGCAGCTGATGACGACGGTGTCACCGACCCTCGAAGCCTTGAAGAAGGAAGGCGAGCAGGGCCGCAAAACCATCAACCAATACACGCGCTATCTCACCGTGATGCTGGCGGCGCTCCAGGCCTATGGCATCGCGATTGGTCTGCAGGGCACGGGTAGCGTGGTCAGCAGTCCCGGTTACTTCTTCCTGATCTCGACGGTCATCACGCTGACGGGCGGCACCATGTTCCTGATGTGGCTCGGCGAGCAGATCACCTCGCGCGGCATCGGTAACGGCATATCGCTCATTATCCTTTCGGGCATCGTCGCTGAACTGCCTTCGGCCATCGCCGGTACCCTCGAACTTGGCCGTCAAGGCGCGCTATCAACCGGACTAATCCTGATCGTCATCCTGATGGCGGTTGCGGTCATTGCCTTCATTGTTTTCGTGGAGCGTGCGCAGCGCCGCCTGCTTATCCAGTACCCCAAGCGTCAGGTCGGCAACCGGATGTTCGAAGGCCAATCATCGCATCTGCCGCTCAAGCTCAACACCTCGGGCGTCATCCCGCCGATCTTTGCGTCTTCCCTGCTGCTGCTGCCGACGACGGTCGCAAACTTCAACGCCGGACAGGGCGGTGAATGGTTGACCTTCATCACGACCCAGCTCGGTCACGGCCGGCCGCTATTCCTCGCGCTCTATATCGGGCTGATCGTGTTCTTCGCATTTTTCTACACGGCGATCGTATTCAACCCGACCGAGACCGCGGAGAACTTGAAAAAACATGGCGGCTTCATTCCCGGCATCCGGCCGGGCGAGCGCACGGCGGAATACATCGACTATGTTCTCACCCGCATCACTGTCGTCGGCGCCGGCTATCTCGCCATCGTCTGTCTGATCCCGGAAATACTGATATCGTATGCCGCCGTCCCATTCTATTTCGGCGGCACCTCGCTGCTCATTGTGGTCAGCGTGACAATGGATACGGTGGCGCAAATCCAGGGCTATTTGCTTGCGCATCAGTATGAAGGACTGATCAAGCGTTCGAAGCTGCGGGGCCGTCAGCGATGAGGGTCATCCTGCTCGGCCCGCCGGGGGCCGGCAAAGGCACGCAAGCGCAACGCCTCGTCGAAAAATACGGAATCGTCCAACTCTCCACCGGCGACATGCTGCGCGCCGCAGTCGCGGCCAGCACACCGGTCGGATTGCGTGCAAAGGACATCATGACGCGCGGCGAACTTGTTCCCGATGAGGTGGTTGTCGCCATCATCGCCGACCGTATCGCGCAGCGCGATGCCGCGAATGGTTTCGTCCTCGACGGTTTCCCGCGCACGGTGGCGCAGGCTGAGGCGCTCGACCGCTTGCTTGCATCCAAGGGACTTAAACTTGACGCCGTGATAAACCTCAAAGTGGATCACGACATACTCCTGCGGCGGATAGAGACGCGGGTCGCGCAGATGCGGGCGCGAAGAGAGGCGGTGCGCGCCGACGACAATCCGGAAGCGCTGAAAAAACGCCTTTCCGCCTATCACAGCCAGACCGCCCCGCTCGCCGCCTATTACCGCGGTAAGGGCCTGTTGAAATCGACCGATGGCATGGCCGTGATCGATGACGTAACAGCTGCCATTGAGCGGCTTCTGGCGGGCGTCGGCGAGGCTATCCCGCAAGGGGGGCGGGGCTTAACCCAGCGGGAGCGACGTCCGGTCAGGGCTGGAAAAACCCGTAAAAAGGCTGCCTCCCGCAAGCGGGCTGATGCCAAACGCGCCGGCGGTCGCCGGTCCGGCCGGAAACGTCTGGCGCGAGGGGGATCTGTAAAAAGCGCCGCCCGCAAGGGTGCCAGGCGGCGGACGACGCGACTTAAGGCAAAACGGCGCAGAGGTTGACGAAAGGTACGTGAATCCATTAATAACCCCGGCATTCAGTTGAGATGTTCAGGCGATGCCGGGTCCCCGGAGGCGGGGAAGGGTGTCGTCTTAGCCCTTTGCGGTCCCCTCAGGAACGGCTTGGGAACAACGGACTGGCGCCGCCTGGGCGCCGGCAACAGGAGTTAAGGGTCGTGGCCCGTATCGCAGGCGTCAATATCCCGACCAACAAACGCGTACTCGTCGCGTTGCAATACATCCACGGTATCGGCCCAAGAAAGGCCAGCGAGATCGTAGCCAAGGTCGGCATCCCGAATGATCGCCGGGTGTCGCTGCTCACCGACCTGGAGGTTTTGCAGATCAGCGAGATGTTTGACCGCGACTAAAT
>JACQTM010000373.1 GCA_016210825.1 Hyphomicrobiales bacterium | reverse complement strand
CTACTACCTAAAGCAGGTGGTCAAGGACTGGTCGCTCGCCACGATCTACAAGGGCATGTTCGAGTTCATGATCCTGCAATGCATTGCTATTGCGTTGATCATAGTCTTTCCATCGATTGTCACGACCTTTCCCGAGCAGGTTCGCCGTGAGCTCGCGGCGATCAAGGTGGAGAAGGTCGACGACAGCAAGAACCGGCTCGAATTGGATCCCTTCGAGGCGATGAAGGATAAGCCACGCTTCGGAAATTGACGGCGCATCTGCCGGATCGTCGGCCGTCAGCCGCCGGTGACGCTCATGTGCCGGGGGAGGGCAGGGCGTTGGTGCCGCCGGTCGATGATGAAATCGTGACCCTTGGGTTTGCGGCTGATCGCCTCGTCGATTGCGACGTCGAGAAGGCTATTGGCCTCCGACGCCCGCAGCGGCGCACGCAAATCGGCCGCGTCTTCCTGGCCGAGGCACATGTAGAGCGTTCCGGTACAGGTGAGCCGAACGCGGTTGCAAGATTCGCAAAAATTATGGGTCAGTGGCGTGATAAATCCCAACCGTCCGCCGGTTTCCTTGACGCGCACATAGCGCGCGGGACCACCGGTTCGGTAGTCGATATCTTCGAGCGAGTAACGTTCGTTTAGATGGGCGCGCACCATTGAAAGTGGCAGATATTGATCGAGCCGGTCTTGGCTAATATCGCCAAGCGGCATGACTTCGATGATGGTCAGATCCATACCGCGGCCATGCGCCCATTCCAGCAGGGCTGGAATTTCGTCTTCGTTCACGCCCTTGAGCGCCACGGCGTTGATCTTAATTTTGAGACCGGCCGCCGCCGCCGCGTCGACGCCTGCAAGCACCTTGTCGAGCTCGCCCCAGCGGGTGATTGCCCGGAACTTATCGGGGTTAAGCGTATCGAGTGAGACGTTGATGCGACGCACGCCATGGCTGAATAGCTCACGGGCGTATTTTTCAAGCTGTGAGCCATTCGTCGTCAGCGTCAATTCGTCGAGTGCTCCGGAACGCAAATGTCGGCCGAGGCTTTCGACGAGCGTCATAATGCCGCGCCGGACCAGCGGCTCGCCGCCCGTCAGCCGCAACTTCCTCACGCCTCGTGCAACAAATGCGCTGCACAAGCGGTCGAGTTCCTCAAGGGTGAGGAGATCAGTCTTAGGCAAAAAGGCCATGTGCTCGGACATGCAATAGACGCAGCGGAAATCGCACCGGTCGGTTACCGACACCCGCAAATAAGCGATCGTGCGGCCGAACGGATCGACGAGCGGCCGCGCCGGTGCCGGCCCGGCGCGATCGAATGTGGACACAATTTCACTCATCTGGTCGTCCTTGACCGGATCGTTAAATCCGGGCCATCGATTGCAAGAGGGTAGGATTCTGGCTGATCGGACCGCCAACGTCCAGCCCGTTCGATCCTGCGTGCGAATAGGTATTTGACTATATCTAGCATTGTTTCAGCACCGGTAAAGCCGTTTGCGAGTGGAGCTTGCGATGAACACCACCACTAACGCGCCGAATCCATGGCCGACGGAACTGCGGCTGCGCAAGGACCACCAGACGCTCACGGTAGCCTTTGATAATGGCGAAAAATTCGATCTGCAGGCGGAATATCTTCGCGTGAAAAGCCCGAGCGCTGAGGTTCAAGGCCACTCGGCCGAACAGCGCAAGACCGTGCCCGGCAAGCGTGATGTTGCCATTCTCGAGGTGCAGGCGGTTGGTAACTACGCCGTGCGTCTCGTTTTCGACGACATGCATTCGACCGGAATCTATAGCTGGGACTATTTGCGCGATCTTGGCCGCAACCACGATCGCCATTGGCAGGATTACCTCGATGCGCTGGCGGCCAAGGGCCTTACGCGCGATCCGCCGATCACACGTTCAACGAGGTTGCAGCCGAAGAATTAGCGAAGGGCGCCTGTGCGGGTCGTAGAGCGGCTAATGCTGGACAATCACCGTAGCGCCGATTTTGACACGGTCGTAGAGGTCGATGACGTCGGAATTGGTCAGCCGGAAGCATCCCGACGATACGGCCTGTCCGATTGTCTCCGGCTCATTTGATCCGTGAATGCGATATAACGTCGAGCCGAGATAGATCGCCCGCGCGCCGAGCGGATTCTCGGGGCCGCCTTTCATGTATCGGGGGAGGTCGGGGCGGCGGCGGAGCATCTGCTCGGGCGGCGTCCAATCCGGCCATTCGCGTTTTTCCGTGACGGTCTTGACGCCACTCCAGGTGAAGCCGTCGCGGCCAACGCCGATGCCGTAACGCACGGCGAAGCCGCTTCCGAGAATGTAGTAGAGGCGGCGCTCCCTGGTATTAATGATGATCGTGCCCGCACGCTGGTCGCTCTGATGGGGTACGGTCACGCGCGGGATTGGAATGAAAACGCGTCCGCCGGGCGCCCCACCGGTAAAGCGTTCTTCCGGATCGTTAGCCGGCCACGCGGCGGACATTCCGCCGAGCGATGCGGTCATTGCGACAAGGATGAATGCAACATTTAAACGCATCTGCATCGAATGTCCTCGCTGTAACGGGGATGATGTCTGATGATGTCTATTGTGCGATGACAGACTAAATGGTGGGCGCTGTAGGGATTGAACCTACGACCTTCCCCGTGTGAAGGGGACGCTCTCCCGCTGAGCTAAGCGCCCCACGCGATGGGTTGGCAAATGAAAACGCGCGTTGGATCGGCGATTTAAGAAGTGGCCACGGGGGGTGTCAAGCGACGCACGTCGAACGGCGCGGCAGCGCCATTAAAGCACGTGGTCGTCGGTTAGCGGGTAGGCCAGGGAGATGGAGGCGGCAGTCCGGATGGGCCCGCAGTCGGCGCGGCGGCGCGTTGCGGTGGAGGTGCCGTATCCGATACCGTCGGTTTCTTCTTGGTCACCTTCTTGGGCGGAGCCGCCATCTTCGGCGGCGGCGCGATTTGCAACTCGGCAAAGACTGAATTCGGATTTGTCTGCCAGCTGCTTTCGGTTTCGGATTCCGAACGCGGATCCAGCGGCGGCAATAGGCGCACCGGTACCGTCTGCGGTAGATATCCGTTGAGCGCGAAGGACACCGAAAAATCGCTGCTCGCCGCGACGTTCAACGTGCAAGGCGTGCGGCAGGTCTGTCCGGTTGACGACCTCGCTTCCGCGCCTTGCGGCTCGGATTCGACGCGAAGCGGCAACGCCAGTGTCGCCGGCTTTGGCGCTTCATATGTCGGTAGGGAACCTCCCGAACAAGCAGCAATACCTGCACTGCAGGCCAAGATTGCCAATACCCTACGCATTACTTCACCCGTCGTTGCGACGCGGCCGAACGACCGCCTTCCCCCCGCATGACCATACGAGCGGGCGGCGGTGGGCGCAACTGGCCGCCGTTAACCATGTTCTTAATTGCGCGTCCAGGCTTCCCAGGTCTTGGCACAGGTTCAAAGCTTATAAGCGGTGCGGAATGCACCCCAGTGCTTAGCCGTAACGCGGACCGGCACGCCGATCTAGCGCATGACACTGATAGACAAGATTTACAGCCTCAGGATTTCGAACGCGATCGCGGGTAGGTTGTCAAAATGACTGATAATGCGATCCGGTTTGAAGTCCGCAATTGGACTGGTGCTATAGCCGAAGTCCACTGCGATGACGGGCAGGCCCGTGGCGCGCGCGGTGTCAATGTCAGTACGAGAATCCCCGACTAGAATCGCGCGCTCGATGCTTCCGCCAGCACGCGCCAGCGTTTTCTGCAAGATCCGCGGATCGGGTTTCTTCACCCCGAAAGTGTCCTGCCCGCAGACCGCTTGGAAATGCGCTGACAGACCGAGCGCCTCCAAGAGCCGAACCGAGAGTCCCTCAAATTTGTTGGTGCATACCGCAAGCCGGCAATCGCGCGCCCTCAGGCGTCCCAATGCCGTCTCGATGCCGGGAAAGGGGCGTGAGCGGTCTGCGATATGCGCAGTGTAGTGTTCGAGATAATCCGCGAAGATTTGATCGACCTGCGCGGACGGAAATAGGCGACCGCGTGCCTCCAAAGCGCGCTCCAAGAGCGGCCGTACACCACCGCCGATCATCGGTCGTGCGTCGTCGTATGCGATGGCAGCCAGATCAAGGCGCGCAAGAATGACATTCAACGTATCGATGAGGTCGGGTGCGGTATCGACGAGCGTACCATCAAGGTCGAAAACAACAACGGGCGGGGACATGGGCACATCACCGACGGGGCTGGTACAGTTGACACGGGTCGTTTGGGCGGTCACTGGTGCGCCAGTTCGCTATCGGACGGAACGAGCCCGGGCAAGGCTGACTTGGGACAGCGCTAAAGGACAGCATTTTGCACTAGGTTCCTGCCGCGAACGACGCTAGATAGGCCCGATTTCAGCCGCGTGTATTGAACCGACCACCCCTCCGGTATGGATATCGAAACCCAGAAACGCCACGCCGCAACCCGCGCGCTCGATTTCATTCGGCCGGGCATGCGGATCGGTCTGGGCACCGGATCGACGGCTCGCCATTTCCTTGTGGTTCTGGCCGAACAGGTCCGGGCTGGTTTTGACGTCATCGGCGTGCCGACCTCGGAAACCACCCGTGCCGATGCCGAGCGTCTAGGCATCAAGCTGACGACGCTCGATGAAACACCGGAACTCGACTTGACCGTGGACGGCGCCGACGAGATTGCTCCCGATCTCAGCCTGATAAAGGGCGGTGGCGGTGCGCTGCTGCGTGAAAAGATAGTCGCCGCGGCGTCCGCAGGAATGGTGGTGATCGCCGACGAGTCAAAGTGGGTGCCGACGCTCGGCCGATTTCCCTTGCCTGTCGAAGTTGTTCCATTCGGTTTTGCAGCCACGCGCCGGGCCGTTGAGGCCACCACCGCAAAATATTGCGCCGCTGCTTCCGTGAAACTGCGGTGTGATAAGAACGGCCATGCTTTCGTCACGGATGGTGGCCACTGGATCGTGGATGCATCCATGGGCCGTATCGCCAATCCGAAGTTACTGGCCGACCAGCTTGCGGCGATCCCGGGGGTTGTCGAGCACGGTTTGTTCATTGGCATGGCGACAACCGCCCTGATCGCGGGTCCCGGCGGCGTTCGCGTCGTCGAACGCCCATGACACGATATCATCGAAAGGAGTGATCTAATGTTGTATCGAAAATTAGTCGGCATCGCCTGTGCCGTCGGTCTTGTGGTTGCCGGACTTGGCTCAGGATCGGTGCGGGCGCAGCAACCCTCGGCCGGCGCGGTTGCGCTTTCCAAGGAGGTGATGGAGATCAAGGGTGCGGTCAAGATGTTCGATCCGCTGGTGCCGGGCGTCGTGGAGCAGGCTAAACATCTCTTCCTGCAAACCAATCCGAATCTTAGCAAAGAGCTAAACGAAGTGGCCGCGACATTGCGTACCGAATTTGGCGCGCGAAGGGGTGAGCTAAATGAGCAGCTCGCCCGTTCCTACGCACAGCGTTTCACCGAGCAGGAACTCAAGGACACGCTTGCCTTCTATCGTTCGCCGCTCGGCAAGAAGTTACTTATAGAAGAGCCGGCTTTCGTGGATCAAACAATGTCGCTTGCGCAAAACTGGGCGAATAAGTTGTCCGAGGAAGTCATCGGCCGGATGCGCGCCGAGATGAAGAAAAAGGGACATAATCTGTGAGCATGGAATTTTCCACAGTCCGGCAAGGCGGCAGAGGCTGAAGCGAGACGCGACAATGACCGATCGCGAGGTCGATCTCTTTGTCATCGGCGCGGGTTCCGGTGGCGTGCGCGCAGCCCGCATCGCCTCGGGCTATGGCGCGCGCGTCATGATCGCCGAGGAATACCGGGTCGGCGGCACCTGCGTTATTCGCGGCTGTGTGCCGAAGAAGCTACTGGTCTATGCCTCGCGGTTTGCCGACGAATTCGAGGACGCTGCGGGATTTGGCTGGACCTTGTCGCCCCCGGCGTTCGACTGGAAAACGCTGATCGCCAACAAGGACCGGGAAATTGCGCGCCTCGAGGCGGCATATGTCACCAATCTCGAGCGTGCGCGCGTTACGCTGGTAAAGAGCCGCGCCGTTCTGGAAGACGCGCACAATGTACGTCTCGTGGCGACAGGCGAGCACATTCGCGCCAAGCACATCCTTATTGCGACGGGAGGGCGGCCACATCCGGGTTCCGCGATCGCGGGAATTGAGCACGCGATCTCGTCGAATGAGGCGTTCCATCTGCCGGAGCTGCCGCGGCGCGTGCTCATTCAAGGTGGCGGCTATATCGCCGTCGAATTCGCCGGCATCTTCGCTGGCCTCGGCGCGCAGGTGACGCTTGTCTATCGCGGCGAGAACATTCTGCGCGGTTTCGACGATGATGTGCGCGCACATCTGCGAGCGGAAATGGAGCGGCGCGGCATCAAGATCGTTACCCGGCAGACTGTTGCTGCGATCGAAAAACTCGAACATGGCTTTGATGTCGAGTTGTCCGATAATTCAAGTTTCATCGTCGATTGCGTGATGTTTGCAACGGGCCGGCGCCCGAATGTCACAGGGTTTGGCCTGACGGAAGCAGGCGTTCGGTTGGCCGATCGTGGCGGCATCGCGGTCGACGAATATTCGCAAACGTCTGTGCCGCATATCTATGCGGTGGGCGATGTCACCGATCGCGTCAACCTGACACCCGTGGCGATCCGTGAAGGCCATGCCTTCGCTGATACGGTCTTCGGCGGCAAGCCGACCGCGGTCGATCATTTGGACGTGCCAACGGCGGTATTTTCCGAGCCGGAGGTCGGTGTCATTGGCCTGACCGAGGCGCAAGCGCGCGCGCGTCTGGCGCGGGTGGACATCTACAAGACGAGCTTTCGCCCGATGAAATCAACGCTCGGCGGACGCGACACGCGCTGCTTCTTTAAGCTCGTGGTCGATGGCGAAACCGATCGTGTGGTCGGCTGCCACATCGTCGGTCCCGACGCCGGCGAATTGATCCAGGTCGTCGGTATCGCGGTGAAGATGAAGGCGACGAAGGCGGATTTCGATACGGTGATGGCGGTGCATCCGACCGCCGCCGAGGAACTCGTCACCATGCGCGAGAAGTCGGCGAGTTACATCCGCGAGGCGGCGGAATAGGTTCGGCGTGACCGCTTGAGTCAGATCGGTTCCGATTGAATCAGAACCTGGCTCTTGCATTTTGCTTGAGCATGATTTTTCCGACCATCCTTCGCCCGTCGACCTGCCTTCACCGAAGCGAGGCCGCTTCGGCTTCGCGCAGACAGGAGTGGGTTTCGCGAAGGCGGGAAACCGGTTTCCACCCCGGATCAACTCTGGGGCAGGCTTTTCGGTGTCATGCTCTACAGCAGTGACTTGAGTCCGTAACCGACGAGGTACGCGACACCCGCGGCGGCCATGCCGATGAAAAGGGTTTCAAGACCCGAAGCCCACCAGCTACGAACCGACCAGCGGCTCTTGAGCGACCCGATCAGGATGAAGACGAACCCAGTTGCGATGGTGGCGGAGATCGTGGCATGCGGCAGCTGCAAAATGAACGGCACCAGCGGGAGTGCGCCGGCTGCGACGAACGCAAAAAAAGTCGCAAGCGCCGCACGCATTGGTGAGCGTACCGCTTCCGATATGCCGTATTCCTCGGCCAGCATGATATTGATCCAGGCATCGTGGCGCGAGGTGATGAGGCGGATAAGTGTCTCCAGTGCTTCGCCGGTAAAGCCTTTGCTGCGGTAGATTTCCCGCACCTCGACGGTCTCGCCATGCGGATCGAGCGCGATGTGGCGGACTTCCTGCTCGCGTAATTTCTCGGCCTGCTCACGCGCCGTGCGTGTGGCGACGAAATTTCCAGCCGCCATCGAGAAGCCGTCGGCGAACAGGTTCGCCACGCCCAAAATAATGACAACGCGGGCCGATAGCTCGGCGCCGATCGCGCCGCAGACCACGGCAAAGGTCGTTACTGTGCCGTCGATCGCGCCAAGAACCGCATCCGGCATGTAGCTCAGGCGCGGGCCCAATGCGAGGCGCGCGGCGACCGCGTCCGGTTCGTGAGAATGCTCGATTCCGTCTGGCATTATCGGTTTCCGTGCGCCGAATTCTGGCGTTTCTCCACGTGTCTGCCTCGTGTATAACCCGCCTTATCTCTTGTCAGGAGATGTTATTCGCCGCGTATTTGGCCGAGGTTGTGATGCCCGAACGTTGGAGCCCCGATAGCTGGCGCGCAAAGCCGGCGCTGCAAATGCCTGACTATCCGGACAAGCAAGCCTTGGCCGCGGTGGAAAAGCAGCTTGCCAGCTTCCCGCCGCTCGTGTTTGCGGGCGAGGCGCGTGCTCTGAAGAAAGCGCTCGGGCGTGTCGCCACGGGCGAGGCTTTCCTGCTCCAGGGCGGCGATTGCGCCGAAAGCTTCGCCGAGCACGGCGCCAACAATATCCGCGACTTCTTTCGCGTCTTTTTACAGATGGCGGTCGTGCTCACCTTCGCCGGCGGTTCGCCGGTGGTGAAGGTCGGCCGCATCGCCGGACAATTCGCCAAGCCGCGTTCCTCGCCGACGGAAAAGAAGGACGGCAAGGAATTACCGAGCTACCGTGGCGACATCGTCAACGATATCGCCTTCACCGAGGCCGCGCGCGTGCCCGATCCGCGCCGGCAGATCGAGGCCTACCGGCAATCGGCGGCAACGCTGAATCTACTGCGCGCATTCGCGCATGGCGGCTACGCCAATCTCGGCAGCGTGCATCAATGGATGCTCGGCTTCGTCAAGGATTCTCCCCAATCACGGCGCTATATGGAGCTTGCCGACCGAATCTCCGAGGCGCTGGGCTTCATGCGCGCGTGCGGGCTCGATCTCGAAAGCCATCCCGAGCTGCGCACGACTGAAATCTATACCAGCCACGAGTCGCTTCTCCTCGGCTTCGAGGAGGCAATGACGCGCGTCGATTCGACCTCGGGCGACTGGTATTGCACGTCCGGTCACATGGTCTGGATCGGCGATCGCACGCGCCAGCCCGACGGCGCCCATGTCGAATACTGCCGTGGCATCAAGAATCCAATCGGCCTCAAGTGCGGCCCCTCGCTGAAGGCCGATGAGTTGCTGCGGCTGATCGATATCCTCAATCCGGACAACGAAGCTGGACGTCTTACCTTGATCGGCCGCTTCGGCAGCGAAAAAGCAGGCGAGCATTTGCCTGCGCTGGTTCGCGCGGTCAAGCGCGAGGG
>JACQTM010000372.1 GCA_016210825.1 Hyphomicrobiales bacterium | reverse complement strand
TGCGCACTGCCTTTCAGGATGTTTTTATGAATTCAGTCGAAATTTATACTACGCCCTATTGTCCCTATTGCCGTTGGGCAAAAGACCTACTTGAGAGAAAGGGCGTGACGTACAGTGAGATCGATGTAGGCGGAGACGATACGTTGCGTATAACCATGTCCGAACGGGCCCATGGGCGCACAACCGTGCCACAGATTTTCGTTGGCGCAACCCATATTGGCGGTTGCGACGATCTCTATGCGCTCGATCAAGAAGGCAAGCTCGATCCCCTGCTCAATAAAAATGGTGGGGTATTACCATGAACACCGTAAGGGAAAAGAGTGCCTCTTTCCGCGTGGGTTTGATCCAGATGCGATCGGGCCGCTCTCCCGAGGCTAATCTGAACGTCGCAACAAAGTTGATCGGCGAAGCGCACAGGCACGGCGCCGACTACGTGCTCACGCCAGAAATGACTAACATCATGGAACTGTCGCGCGACAAGTTGTTCGCGACAATAGTGTCCGAAGAGACCGACGTATCACTCGCGACTTTCCGCGAACTCGCGCGCAAACTCTCGATCTATGTTCATGTCGGTTCGCTGGCGATCAAAGTCTCGCCAGACAAGGCCGCGAACCGTTCTTTCTTGATCGATCCCAAGGGAGATATCGTCGCGCGCTACGACAAGATCCATATGTTCGACGTCGATCTTCCGGACGGCGAGAGCTATCGCGAGTCGCGCAATTTCCGCGCCGGCGAGCTTGCCGTGCTCACCGACCTGCCCTGGGGGCGTTTTGGCCTGACCATTTGCTACGACCTGCGCTTCCCATCGCTCTATCGCGCGCTCGCTGAAGCGGGCGCCTCCGTGCTGACGATCCCGTCCGCCTTCACCCGTCAGACCGGCGAAGCACATTGGCACATCCTCGTGCGCGCCCGCGCGATCGAGAACGGGTGCTTCGTGCTCGCCGCCGCGCAAGGCGGTCAGCATGAGAACGGTCGGGAAACGTTCGGCCATTCGCTCGTTGTCGATCCATGGGGAACGATCGTCGCCGAAGGAGGCGTGGAACCTGGTGTCATTTTCACCGAGATTGATCCGGCGCAGGTTGCCGCTGCGCGTGCGAAAATTCCCTCGCTACAGCACGGCCGGCGTTTCGAGATTATCGAACCGATGGCGGAGCCGACTCACTTGCATGTTGTTGGGGACAAGTAATGATCCGCTACGCGCTCGTCTGCGACCACAAGCACCAGTTCGAAGTCTGGTTTGCGAATTCCGCGGACCACGACAATCAGGCGGCGCGCGGTCTCGTGACTTGCCCGGAATGCGGATCGATCAAGGTGGAAAAGGCAATCATGCGGCCGGCGATAGGCAACGCGGGCAAATCTAAATCGAAGCCATTGCCCGCAGCCGAAACACCGGCACCGGCCGAGACCAACCAGGTCGCTATGATGTCGCCGCAGGAGCGAGAGTTTCGGAAAAAGCTGAAAGATCTGCGCGATCACGTTACCAAGAACGCCGACTATGTCGGCAAGACCTTCCCCGAAGAAGCGCGTAAGATGCATTACGGAGAGATCGAGCACCGCTCGATCTATGGCGAAGCGTCACCCGACGATGCAAAGAAAATGTATGAGGAAGGCATCGAATTCCATCCGCTGCCGGTGCTGCCGGACGATAAGAACTGACGGCTCAGTGCGCCCAGAGCAACAGCGCGACCCCCGCAATCACGAGCACAATTCCTAAACCCTCGCGCGGGCTTGTCGGTTGTCCAAACCAGAAGCGCGTGATCGCCTGCGCAAATAATACCTCGACGAGCGCGAGCGTTCGCACGCTGGCTGCGGTCGCAATGGCGAAGGCGAGAAACCAGAATTGCGAAGCGAGCGCGCCCATGAACCCCGCGAGCATTGAAGGCCGCCAAGCGCGCATGATGGCGTATAGTACCCCTGGATCGCGGACCGCGAGAAAGAGTGACAACAGCACGGCCTGCAGAACGAGCCCGACGACGAGCGCAAACGTCGCCGCCATGACAAAGTTCGGCAATTGGAGGGTTAATATCGCGCCGCGGTAGCCGATGGCCGCAAATGCAAACATCGCGCCCCCACCAAGTCCTAGCAGCGTCGGCCGCCAAGACGTGCTCGCAGCACCGTTCGGCTTATACGACATAACAACGACGCCCGAGGTGGCGATCAGGATCGCCGCCATCATCGGTAGCGTCAGCCGATCACCAAGGAAGAGGAGGCCGAACAGCGCGACCTGTACCGGCTCGGTCTTGATATAGGCGATGGCGACGACGAATGAGCGTTCGCCCATGGCCGCCAGCATCAGGGCCGTCGCCGCCACCTGTGCCGTGGCGCCCGCGATGATCCATGGCCAGAAGATCGGCACCGGAAGCGGCACCGGCGTGCCCGATGCGACTGCAACGCAGAACAAAAAAATGAGGGCGAAGGGAAACCCGAAAAGGAAGCGCACGTGCGTGGCGCCGACAGTGCCGAGCGTCGCGGTCAATTCGCGCTGCATCGCATTGCGCGCGGTCTGTGACGCGGCGGCGATCAGCGTGAACACCGCCCAGAGCCAGCCTGTGTCAGCCAAGTGGTCCCCCCGTGGCCAGTAAATGTCATGCCGCGCGTGGGCGGGGCATCTAGAATCGGCCGGCGTTATTGAGGCGCCTGCCTGGCGCGCCGCACGTTGGTGGATACCGGATCGCCCGGTCAAGCCGGACGATGACAGGGGAGATATGCATCGGAAAACAGGCTCAACCCGCGCGTTCAGCCGTCAGCATATAGTTGACGTCCATGTCGTCGGAGAGCTGCCAGCGGTCGGCGAAAAAATTGTAGATCACACCACGTTCGTCCACGATACACAGGCCGGCGTCGGTCATCGCCGCTTCTAGCTCGTCCGGCGTGACGAATTTGTTCCATTGGTGGGTACCGCGCGGCAGCCAGCGCAGGACGTATTCAGCGCCGACGATGGCGAGAGCAAAGCTTTTCAGCGTGCGATTGATGGTAGCCGCGATCATCTGCCCGCCGGGCTTGACCATCTCCCCGCAACGCCTGACGAACAGCCCGACATCGGCGACGTGTTCGACCACTTCCATCGCTAGCACGATGTCGAAGCGCTCGCCCGCTTCGGCCAGCGTCTCGGCTGTGGTCGCGCGATAGTCGATCGTCAGCTCCGACAGGACGGCATGGCTCTTGGCCACTTCGATGTTGGCTTCCGACGGATCGGCTCCGACCATCGATGCACCGAGCCGCGCCAGCGGCTCACAGAGGATGCCGCCACCGCAACCGATGTCGAGAATGCGCAAACCCGCAAGACTGTCGAGTTTCTTCACGTCGCGCTTATAGCGGGCAGCCGCTTGGTCGCGAATATAGCCGACGCGCACCGGGTTTAACTTGTGCAGCGGCGCCATGGGGCCAGAAGGATTCCACCATTGCGCGCCAAGCCGCGCGAATTGATCTACTTCGGCGTAGTCGACCGTCCGGTCTGAGATTTTACTTCTGATCGGCATTAGTAATCCGGACGTATTTCCAATGGGTTACGGTTAATTCGAAGCACAGCATCATCAATTCGTGGCGTGACAATGATTATAAAGCATTCCACGGCGCATCGGCACTCACAAACTTTTCGTGGTTGGGTTGCGGCACTCGAATTCGCGTGTCATCAAGTTTCTTTCTTGGGCTTATCAGAAAAACTGCTAGGCTTGGATTTGGCATCAACAAACAAACAACAAGAACAATCGTATCCGGAGGATGAGATGAGAAAGGCAATCACCACCATATCGTTTGCGGCCGCCGCGCTCGGGCTAGTGCTCGCCCTGCCGGGGACCGCTTCCGCGCAAACGCGCGTTCTCAAAATGCAGTCGTCGTGGCCGGCAAGCCTGACGCTGCAGGACAATTTCCGTTACTTTGCCGAGCGCGTGGAGAAGCTCTCGGGCGGCTCCCTGAAGGTCGAAGCCATGCCAGCGGGTCAGGTCGTACCGGCTTTCGAGGTGCTCGACGCCACAAGCAAGAAGGTTCTGGACGGCGCCCATACCTGGGCTGGCTACTGGACCGGCAAGAACAAGGCCTCGATTCTGTTCACCGGCGGTCCCGGCACTTTCGGCATGGACATGATTGATGCCATGGGCTGGCTGCACAACGGCGGCGGCTTGGAACTCTATCAGGAGTTCTACCGCGACCACCTCAAGCTCAACGTCGTCGTGTTTCCCATCATGCCTGCCGGGCCGCAGGCGTTCGGCTGGTTCTCAAAGCCGATCCAAACCCTCGCCGACATGAAAGGCATGAAATGCCGACAGACCGGCATCGCCGGCGAAATTTGGCAGGCGCTCGGCTTCACCGTCGTCAATCTACCCGGTGGCGAAATCATCCCGGCCGCGCAGCGCGGCGTGATCGATTGTGCCGAGTGGGTCGGCGGCATCGAGGACATGAAGCTCGGCTTCCACAACGTCTGGAAATACCACTACTCGCCCGGCGTGCATGAATCCGTGACCATTGCTGAAGTCCTGATCAACGGCGACGTCTGGAAATCGCTGAAGCCGCATGAGCAAGAGATAATCAAGTCGGCGGCCAACGAAGCTTTCCTGATCTGGTGGACCCGTTGGCAGAAGCAGAATGCCGATGCGCTCGTGGAGCTTCAGGAGAAGCACGGCGTGCAGGTGCTGCAAACACCGCCGGAAATCCTGCGCGAGTTCCTCAAGGGCTGGGACAAGCTGGTCGCTGACGAGTCGGCCAAGAACCCGTTCTTCAAGAAGGTTGCCGAATCGCAGAAAGCCTATGCGGCCGTGGTGGTTCCGATGAAGCGGGCCTACTTCCCGCCCTATTCGTTCCTTGCAAACTACTACTTCCCGCCGAAAAAGTAACCGGCAATGGTATTGAAGGAGCAGCCTTAAGGGCTGCTCCTTCTCCACGACATTACCCCGCCGTCGTAACGCGCGCGACGGCGGGGTGGATTACATTACGGCGCTTGTTCTAGGCTGAATATATGGCTGAGCCTTCGCCAACCCTGCTAGCGACCATCCGCACTGTCGACAAGTTCACCGACCGCACCGGTATGCTCATTTCCTGGCTCTCGGTGCCGCTGGTATTGGCCGTTAGCTACGAAGTGATCGCGCGCTATGTCTTCGCGGCGCCGACGATTTGGGTGTTCGACGCCACCTACATGCTCTATGGCACGCTATTCATGCTGGGCGCGGCGTACGCACTCCACAAGGGCGCGCATATCCGCACGGACTTCTTCTGGGAACAATTCTCGCCCCGCAAGAAGGGCATTATCGACTCCATCTCCTACATCGTCTTCTTTTTCCCAAGCCTGACTATTCTGCTGATCCTTAGCTGGCATGAGGCGGTCTATGCTTACGGCATCAACGAACTTTCTGATCAGACCGCATGGCGGCCAATTCTTTGGCCGTTCAAGGGCGTTGTGCCGCTGGCCTGCTTGTTGCTGATGATCCAGGGCTTCTCGGAACTGCTGAAGAGCCTCTACATGGTCCGCACGGGCATCGAGCTCGAGCACAAGGAGAAGATCGAAGTATGACGCTCGAAGCCTTGGTCGGCCTGATCATGCTCCTGGTATTGCTGGGAGCGATCTTCATCGGCGTGCAAATCTCTTTCACGCTTTTGTTCCTGGCGTTCCTGTTCGGTTATTTCGGAATGGGCGATACGGTCTTTGATCTCGCCTATTTCCAGATCATCGGATTAATGAAGGAGGAACTGCTCGCCGCGGTGCCGTTGTTCGTCTTCATGGGCTTCATCACCGAGCAGGCTGGATTGATGGAGCGGCTGTTCACGGCGTTTCGCTTGCTTCTCGCGCCCGTTCGCGGTGCGCTTTATCTCGTGGTGATCCTGACCTCCACCGTGTTCGCCATGGCGACGGGCATCGTCGGTGCCGCCGTCACGGTGCTCGGCATCATGGCCTCGCCGATTATGACCAAGGCGGGCTATGACGGAAAACTGTCCGCCGGCACGATTACCGCGGGCGGCACGCTCGGCATTCTCATTCCACCATCAGTGATGCTGGTGGTGATGGGACCGGTACTCGGCGTCTCCGTAGCCGATCTTTACGCCGCGGCTTTCGGTCCGGGTTTCCTGCTGGCTGCCTTATATATTCTCTATCTGATGGGTCGTAGCTTCTACAATCCAAAGCTCGGCCCGCCGGTCCCCGTTGAGGAGCGTGTACACACGCTGCCGGTGATGCTGTGGGAAGTCCTGGTCGGCGTCGTGCCGCTTCTCGGCCTTATCACCGCGACGCTTGGCTCGATTCTCGTCGGTCTTGCCACGCCCACCGAGGCGGCAGGCGTCGGCGCGACGGGCGCGCTCATCCTGATGATTGCCTATGGCAGGTTCACCTGGGCCGGCCTACAGCGCGCGCTACAGTCGACAATGGCAACCTCGAGTATGGTGCTGCTGCTCGCGGTGACGTCCAACATCTTCGGCGCCGTGTTTGCCCGCCTCGGCTCAGCCAACTGGATCACCGAGACGCTGCTGGCATTCCAGTTTCCGCCGATGCTGATGCTGGTGATGGTCCTGGTGCTGATCTTCCTGCTCGGCTGGCCGTTCGAATGGCCGGCAATCATCCTGGTCTTCCTGCCGATCTTCTATCCGGTAGTTGCTGCCCTAAAGATCGACCTGATCTGGTTCGGCGCGCTGGTCGCCGTCACGCTGCAGACCGCGTTCCTTTCGCCGCCAGTCGCAATGTCCGCCTATTATCTCAAGCAGGTCGTCAAGGACTGGAGCCTCACCACGATTTACGCCGGCATGTTCCAGTTCATGATCCTGCAGGTGATCTGTATCGGCATGCTGATCGCCTTCCCGCCGATCGCCACCTGGTTCCCGGAAACGCTGCAGGCCGCAGCCCGGGCGCAGAAAATCCCTGAGGCTCACGAGAAGATCCTGCAGAAGCAGCGCCAGGCGCCCACGCTCGAAGACGATTCCTGGGAGAAGAAATAGCCGGCGGCCGGCGACAGTCCAGTTCTGGTTGCGGCTTGCTCACCTCGCCGTTATGTATACGCGCGTTTTGCCGCCGGCGCGCGCGTGCGTTCCCGGCGTTTCCGTCGTCTTGCAGGGTCCCGCAGCCGCTCATGTCCCGCCTGGTAATGAAATTCGGCGGAACCTCCGTCGCTGATATTGACCACATCCGTAACGTTGCGCGTCACGTCAAACGCGAGGTCGATGCCGGTCATGAAATCGCCGTCGTCGTCTCCGCCATGGCGGGGACCACCAACCGGCTGATCGAATGGTGCGGTGAGGCGGCGGCTTTACACGACGCAAGGGAATACGACGCGATCGTGGCCTCGGGCGAACAGGTAAGCGCCGGCCTCCTGGCCATCGTCTTGCAAGATCTGGGAGTGGTCGCACGGTCCTGGCAAGGCTGGCAATTACCTATTCTGACCAGCAATGCGCATGGTGCCGCGCGCATTCTTGATATCAATGGCGCCGAAATCGTCAGGCGCTTCAAGGAGCGCAAGGAAGTTGCCGTCATCACCGGATTCCAGGGCATCCACAAGGAGACTGGCCGGATCACGACGCTCGGCAGGGGCGGCTCGGACACTTCGGCCGTGGCCGTTGCCGGCGCAATCATGGCCGACCGCTGCGACATCTATACCGACGTGGACGGCGTCTATACGTCTGATCCGCGCGTCGTGCCGAAGGCGCGACGTCTCGAAAAAATCGCCTTCGAGGAAATGCTGGAATTTGCTTCGCTCGGCGCCAAGGTGCTGCAGGTCCGCTCGGTCGAGCTCGGCATGGTGCACAAAGTGCGGATTTTCGTACGCTCCAGCTTCGACAAGCCGGAAGATATCGACCCTTACGCCAATCAGCCGCCCGGAACGCTCATTTGCGGCGAGGAGGATATCGTGGAACAGCATGTTGTCACCGGCATCGCCTTCTCCAAGGACGAAGCTCAGATCTCGATCCGGCAAGTCGCCGACAAACCGGGCGTCGCGGCGGCTATTTTCGTCCCACTCGCTGAAAGCAGTATCAATGTGGACATGATCGTGCAGAACGTCTCCGCCGACGGGAAAACGACGGATCTGACATTCACCGTCCCGTCGGCGGACTATCAGCGGGCCATGGAAGCCATTGGCAAGGCCAAGGCCGCGATTGGCTACCAGCGGCTCGATGGTGCGACTGATGTCGCGAAGATCTCGGTTATCGGTATTGGCATGCGCAGCCATGCAGGCGTCGCTGCCGAAGCCTTCCGGGCGCTGGCCTCCCGCAACATCAATATTCGCGCCATTACCACCTCGGAGATCAAGTTCTCGGTGCTGATCGACGCCGCCTATACCGAACTCGCCGTGCGTACGCTGCATTCGCTATACGGATTGGATAAGGCCTAAGCGGTCGGAATTACGCCCAGAATTGGACTCAGCGCAGGTCGTTTGGCTTGCGGTTTGCATGGTGCATTCGCTATAGCCGTTGATGGGCAGCCGCCGCGGGTAATCCGGCACCCGCGCGCCAATCCTGTGACGAGACTGGTCCGTGAGCAGGCAGCGGACCCCATGCGAACTTAAGGAATCGACGCCATGCGTGGCGCACTTGGCGGTCCGCGCGTGCTGTTACGCCGGCTTCGCGAAGTTATGGCGGAGCCGGTCAGCGCGCAGGAACGCCTCGACAAAGTCGTTGTGCTGATCGCTGCCAACATGGTGGCGGAGGTGTGCTCGTGCTACGTCCTGCGCGTAGACGGCACACTCGAACTGTACGCAACCGAGGGCCTCAAGCGCGAAGCCGTCCACCAGACCGTGATGCGCGCCGACGAGGGTCTCGTCGGCCTCGTGGCGAGCGAAGCTCAGCCGATCAACCTCTCTGACGCCCAGTCGCATCCGGCATTCTCCTATCGGCCGGAAACAGGCGAAGAGATTTACCACTCGTTCCTTGGCGTGCCGGTGCTGCGCGCCGGCAACACACTCGGCGTCTTGGTGGTGCAGAACCGCGCGCACCGCACCTATTCCGAGGAAGAAGTCGAGGCGCTGCAGACGACCGCGATGGTACTCGCGGAAATGATCGCCTCGGGCGAGCTTGCTGCACTGGCGCGGCCGGGTGCCGAGCCCGCGATTCGCCCTCATCTCCACCTCGAAGGCGTAGCGCTGTCGGATGGAATCGCGCTTGGTCATGTGGTGTTGCATGAGCCGCGGGTCACGATCACCAATGTTATCGCCGACGACGTGCAGAAGGAGCTGGGGCGGCTCGATGCGGCCATCGCCACCTTGCGCGCCGATGTGGACGACATGCTCGAACGCGGCGATGTGGCGGACGGCGGCGAGCATCGCGACGTGCTCGAAGCCTATCGCATGTTTGCCCATGACCGTGGGTGGCTGCACCGCATGCGCGAAGCCGTGATGACAGGCTTAACGGCAGAGGCGGGTGTCGAGCGTGTGCAATCCGATACCCGCGCGCGCATGCTGCGTCAGACCGATCCATACTTGCGCGAACGCCTGCATGACCTCGACGATCTCGCCAACCGCCTGATGCGGCAATTGATGGGCGTCAATCATGCGCCGGCGCGCGACCAATTGCCGGAAAATGCCATCCTTGTCGCACGCATGATGGGGCCGGCGGCGTTGCTCGATTACGACCGTAAACGACTGCGCGGGCTGGTGCTCGAGGAGGGTGGTCCGACCTCCCACGTTACCATCGTCGCGCGCGCGCTTGGAATTCCAGCGGTTGGCGAGATTGCCAACGCTCCAAGCCTTGTCGAACCCGGCGACGCCATCATTGTTGATGGCGCCACCGGCGATATTCATCTTCGGCCGCCGACCGATATCGAAAACGCTTATGCCGAGCGCGTACGATTGCGCGCCCGCCGCCAGGCGCAATACCAAGCGCTGCGCGATAAACCATGCGTAACCAAGGACGGTCAAACGGTAGATCTGATGATCAATGCAGGCCTCATCGTCGACCTACCGCATATCCAAGACACAGGTGCTGCGGGCATTGGGCTATTCCGGACCGAGTTGCAGTTCATGGTGGCGACCGCTTTCCCGCGCATTAGCGAGCAGCTCTCCCTCTATCGCGCAGTGCTCGATGCCGCCGGCGACAAGCCGGTGACGTTTCGTACCCTCGATATCGGCGGCGATAAAGTGCTGCCCTATATGCGCGCCTATGAGGAGGAAAACCCGGCAATGGGATGGCGCGCCATCCGCCTCGGCCTCGATCGACCCGGGCTCATGCGCAGTCAACTGCGCGCGCTCTTGCAAGCCGCGAGCGGCCGCACTTTGCGTTTGATGTTTCCGATGATCGCGATGTGCCACGAGTTCGATCAGGCAAAAGCGATGGTTGAGCACGAACTCACTCATTTACGCCGCCACGGCCACGTACTACCCGAGCGCATGGAAATCGGTGCCATGGTCGAGGTGCCATCGCTGTTATATCAACTCGACGAAATGTTCGCCCGCGTCGATTTTCTCTCGGTCGGATCGAATGACCTATTGCAATTCCTCTACGCAGTGGACCGCGGCAATGCACGGGTTGCCAACCGTTTCGATCCACTCTCGCCGCCGCTGCTGCGCGCGCTGCACGAAATTGCGGACAAAGGCGGCAAGCACGGTAAACTCGTGACATTGTGCGGTGAGCTTGCTTCTGATCCTGTTGGGGCGCTGGCTCTCGTTGCCATCGGATATCGCTCGCTCTCGCTTGCGCCCTCGGCAATGGGTCCGGTCAAGGCGATGCTGCTCGACCTCGATGCCGCCAAAGCAGCAGAGATCTTACGCCCGATGATCGACAATCCATCCAGCCGCATTCCGATCCGCGCGCGGCTGCAAGCCTTCGCGTCGGCGGAAGGTCTCCAGGTCTGACCGTCAATGCTGCCTGAAACCAAACTCGATATCCTGCTCGCGCGCCATGCCGCCGTCGAAGCCGAGCTGTCTGGGCAATTAGCGAGTGAGACTTACGTAAAGCTTTCACGCGAATTCGCCGAACTTGGACCGATCGTGGAGACGATCAAGGCTTACCGCACGGTATGCGCCGAACTGAATGGGATCGAGGCGTTGTTATCCGATCCCGCGACCGAAGCGGAAATGTGTAACATCGCCGAGGCGGAAAAATCGGCACTTTCGCAGCAACGCGATGCGCTCGAACAGCGGATTCGCCTCCATTTGATTCCGAAAGACGCAATGGATGAGCGTAACGTCATTCTCGAAATCCGTGCCGGTACCGGCGGTGACGAGGCCTCGCTTTTTGCCGGCGACCTTTTCCGGATGTATGAGCGCTACGCGGCGACACAGGGCTGGAAGGTCGAGGTGATCTCGATCAGCGAAGGCACCATGGGCGGATATAAGGAAATCATCGCCGAGATCCGCGGCCGCGGCGCTTTCGCCAAGCTCAAATTCGAGTCCGGCGTACACCGCGTCCAACGCGTCCCGCAAACAGAAGCTTCAGGACGCATTCATACCTCGGCCGCGACCGTCGCCGTGTTGCCGGAAGCCGAAGATGTCGATCTCGCGATCAATGAGGCCGATCTGCGGATCGATACAATGCGCGCCGGCGGCGCCGGCGGTCAGCACGTCAACAAGACCGAGTCCGCCATCCGCATCACCCATATCCCGAGCGGGATCGTCGTAGCGGTGCAGGAAGACCGATCGCAGCACAAGAATCGCGCAAAGGCGATGGCGCTGCTTCGTACCAAACTCTATGATGCCGAGCGCGCCCGGCTCGATGCCGAACGTGCCGCCGAACGGCGCGGCCAGATCGGATCAGGCGACCGCTCTGAACGCATTCGCACCTACAATTTCCCGCAAGGACGCGTGACTGATCACCGCATTAACATGACGCTCTACAAATTGCCGCAGATCATCGAGGGCGAAGCGTTGGGCGAGATCATTAACGCGCTTGTGACCGAGAATCAGGCGGCCTTGCTCGCCGCGCAGGACGACGCCCCCGCATGACCGTCGCGGTACTTACACCTGGCGTGACCATTGCTGATGCACGGCGCACACTGGCGCAATCTTTCCGTCGTCAAGGTGTCGAATCGGCGGAACTCGACGCTCGCATTCTTATCGGTCACGCACTTTGCCTCGATCATGCTCATCTTGTCGCCACGAGTCGCACGATTGACGCGAATGACGTAAACGCTATCGCCCAACTCGCCGCGCGCCGGCTCGCTCGCGAGCCGGTTGCACGCATTATCGGTACGAAGGAATTCTGGGGTCTGCCGCTTTCGCTATCGGCTGCGACCTTGGTGCCGCGGCCCGAAACAGAGACCGTTGTCGAAGCAGCTCTTGCTGCGATCGATCAAGACGGCGGGCGCAGCCGGCCGTTGCGAATCGCTGATCTCGGCACCGGAACCGGCGCACTGCTGCTGGCGTTGTTGATGGAATTGCCGTTCGCCAAAGGCGTAGCAACCGATGTCGCCCACGAAGCTATCGTAACCGCACGCGACAATGCCCGACGTTTCGGGTTGAACGGGCGGACGTATTTTACCGTTTGCGATTTCGGCACGGCGCTTGCCGGGGGATTCGATCTCGTGGTGTCAAATCCACCCTACATTGCGCATGCCGACATTGCCGCCCTTGCGCCTGAAGTCCGCAACCATGACCCGCTGCTTGCACTCGACGGCGGCGAAGATGGGCTTACGAGTTACCGGTTCATCGCCGCCGACGCGCGACGGCTTCTCACGCCGCGCGGGGTATTGGTCCTTGAACTCGGCGTCGGGCAAGCGCAGGCGGTTTGCGATCTTCTGCTTGGTGCAGGTCTGTGGCCGCAGAACCCGGCATGCCCCGACCTTGCCGGTATCCCGCGCGCGTTGGTTGCCCGGCCATGATTTTCCGGCAATGCCGGCAGGTCAAAAAATCGCTTGGATTATTGAGCAAGAGGTACTAGCTTCCGGACTACGAAAACGACCCGTGACGAGGGCCGTGCCGCAAAAAGAAGCCCGGAGCAAGGTTCCGTGTGGCAAGCGGTACGGACGAGCGAACGGTAACGGCCGGGTCAGACGATTAAAAACGGATATACCGATTTGTATCGGGATGCTTCACCGGTTGGGCGCATCGTCTAAACGAAACATTTGACAAGCAACCAACCTCGGATGAGCACGGTGCGGTATGCCCGCGCCAAGGGGTTGTTACGGCTATCGCAACACAAAAGGCAGTCATCAGGTGACGAGCCATGATGTGGCTTTATTCCCGACGCGGGCAGAGCCTAAGTTCTGGCGTGCGTGCGATGAGGGCGGAATACGAGTTGGTTTGAGTGAAACATCGGTCGGCACAATGCCGCCGATAAAGCAAAGGTCGACAATAGGCGAATCATGAGAAACGGTCAGAACAAGCGCATGCGGGGACGCAACCGCAAAAACCACAATCCGATGACGCGGGTCTACGAGTCGAATGGGCCCGATGTAAAGATCCGCGGAACAGCGTCTCACATCGCGGAAAAATACGTCCAGCTCGCACGCGATGCGCAAGCCTCCGGCGATCCGGTGGCCGCCGAAAACTACTATCAGCATGCCGAGCACTATTTTCGCATGATCGCTGCGGCGCAGGAGCAATTTCGCCAAAGTCAGCCGTTTTATCGGCCTGAAGGCGGCGGTGGCGAGATTCGCAACGAGGAAAATTTCGACGACGGCGACGAAGGACACCCTGCTCAGGGCGAGCCGCACATGCCGCAACGTGATTTTCGCGACCAGCAGCCTTATCCGCCGCGCGATCACCAGCAATATCAGCCGCGCGAGCATCAACATCATCAGTCGCATCAGCACCGTCCGCACCAGCAACACCAACCACAGCAACCACAGCAACCACAACAACAAAGCCAACCGCCACATCAAAACCAGCCGCAGCAGCAACACCAGCCACGCGATAATCAAGGCCAGCAGCCACAACAAGGTGCGCAAAGCGGTGATGTCGGGGGGTTACCGTCCTTCATCACCGGTGTCCCGCAGCCGCAATCGCAACAAGGTTACGGCCCCAACGGTTATGACAATCAATCCGATCGATTCTCGCTGCATCGCCGGCGGCGGCGTCACCATCGAGGTCCACGTCCCGATCTCCAGGGCGGTCAACAGAATTTCGAAAGCGATGAAGCAGACGATGACGGGCCGGCTGTTGTGCCACCACCGACCGGTCCGCAACCGACCAACGAGTGATCCAAGAATTTCCCAGCGGGTTCTGCTTGCCCGCGGGCCGATTAAGCGCGCGCGGCACCACCGGGTGACGGCGCAAGCACCGGCTTGAGCGCCGGAACGATACGACGCTTTTCACGACGCTCAGGAAGCGCGCGATAGACCTGCTTGGTCGCCTCTACGATATGAACGCCGGCAAATGGCGCCGAGATAGTCGCGCCAGCGCGCTCCCAGGCCACCGCCGACCGCAGAAACCATCCGCGCGCGGCAGGAGGCACATAGAGCGCCTCACCCCAGCCGTTGGGTGTGAACCAGGTTTCGCGCAAGAGCTGCGTGATCTGCGCACGCGAATAAGGCCGTCCGTGTCCAAACGGAGTCGTGTCCATGCGCGCCCACAATCCGCGCCGGTTGGGCACCACCGCGAGCAGGCGCCCGCCACCGGTGAGCACGCGCCAGACTTCGCGCAATAGCGCCGCTGGATCGTCGGACATTTCCAACGAATGGACTAGTAGCACGCGATCCACCGCGGCATCAGACAGCGGCAGTTCTGTTTCCTCCACAAGCGCCGCGAGTGCCGGCCGCGTCGACGGCCAGCGCACGACTCCTTGCGCGGCTGGCATCATTGCAAGACAACGCTCCGCCTCCTCGCGAAACAATCCGAGATAAGGCGTGGCGTAGCCAATACCAAGTAGGCGCAAGCCCGCGGTATCGGACCAGCGCGATCGGATGCCGCGTCCGATAAAGCGCCGGGCCACAACGCCAAGGCGATGGGCGTAAAAATCACGAAGATCAACAACGTCCATGGACATCGGTTCAAGCTAGCATAAATGCATGCTGGCGCGGCAGCACTACACTGCAAGGCCGCGCGTGGACATGATAGCGTGCGGCCCTCACCAATGCGCGATGGGCACGATATGACGACAAAGACTTATCTCTTTAACTGCCTGCAGGACAATTTCGGTGTGCTGCTCCGAGACCCGGCAACCGGATCGACCGCCTCGATCGACGCGCCGGAGGCGGCGGCAATCGAACAAGCCCTCGAGCGGACCGGCTGGATGCTGACCGACATTTTAGTGACACATCACCACAGTGACCACACCGCGGGTATTTCCGAGCTGAAGAAGCGTCACAAATGCCGGGTAACCGCACCACGCAAGGAGGCGGCAAGCATTCCAGATGTCGATCTTGGAGTTGCCGAGGGGGATATCGTGAAGGTCGGGAACTTGTGCGGTCGCGTCATCGAGACGCCGGGTCACACGGCGGGTCACATCGCCTATATGTTCGACGCTGACAAGATCGCCTTTGTCGGTGATACGCTATTTTCCATCGGCTGTGGGCGCGTGATCGAAGGCACGCCGGAGATGATGTGGAATTCGCTGCTCAAGCTGCGGGCGCTGCCTGACGACACCGAGTTCTATTGCGGCCATGAATACACGATGGCGAACATCAAATTTGCCATGACGATCGAGTCCGACAACATGAGGCTCGCCGCACGCGCCGCGCAGGTCGAGCGTCTACGCGCGGCGCGTGAGCCGACGATTCCCGTAACCATCGGAGACGAGAAGCAGGCGAACCCGTTCCTGCGAGCCGATCGGCCTGAAGTTGCCGCTGCGGTTGGCCTAGCGGGAAAGAAGCCCGCCGAAGTATTTGCCGAGATTCGCGCGCGCAAGAACCGGTTCTGATGACCGCATTGAGTGCCGCTGACGTTATCCGTTTGCTCGATCTTAAGCCGCATCCAGAAGGCGGGCATTATCGCGAGACATTTCGCGACGCAGAGCGGGTCGAAAGCGGGCGCGCTGCTTCAACTGCGATCTATTTCCTACTCACGCGCGGCGAGCGCTCCCGCTGGCACCGCGTCGATGCAGCTGAGACTTGGCATTACTATGCCGGTGCGGCGCTCAAGCTCGAAATCGCCGTTGGTGCCAGAGGGCCGATCCAGTTTTTTCATCTCGGCACCAATTTCGCCGCGGGTGAACGCCCGCAGGTCGTTGTTCCGACGCGTGCGTGGCAGGCGGCGGAAAGTCTTGGCGACTGGACGCTTGTGGGCTGTACGGTCGCACCCGGATTCGAATTATCCGGATTCGAACTGGCGCCAAAGAGCTGGGTGCCGGGTTGACATTCGCGAACGCCGGCGCGTTAGGCGACTCTGACCTTTTCCAGGAAATCATCAACCAGCCGGCTGAACTGGTTCGCCGCTGTCGTTGATGTAACCGATGCGCGCTCCACCTCTTCGGACGCCGTCTTGCTGCGTCCAACCGCGGATGCAAGATCCTCCACGATGGCGGATAGCCCGGCGGTCCATTCCGCCGCGTCTTGAATATTCTTCGAAATCGATGCGGTGACCTCATTCTGGCTCATCATGGTATCGGCGATGGTTGCCGCGTGATTGGTCGCCTCCCCGCTCGTCTGTGCGATGGCATGGATGGCATCGACCACCTCGGCCGTTCTTTGCCGGATTTCAACAACGCGCGTCGTGATATTCTCGGTCGCGCGTGCGGTTTGCGTGGCCAAAGACTTGACCTCGCTGGTGACGACCGCAAAACCTCGCCCGGCTTCACCTGAACGCGCGGCCTCAATCGTGGCATTAAGCGCCAGGAGATTGGTTTGCCGCGCAATTGCGTCGATGAACAACGCAACATCGCCGATCGTCTCCGACGTTTTGAATAATCCATCGATCGTCGTCGACGCCAAGTCAGCGCGCTTGGCCGCCTGATCGATCGCATCCTCGGCTTGCCGGGCGCTGTGTGCCGTGCTGCCGATGGCATCGGATAATTGGTGCGTCGCATTCGCAACGCCTGAAACATTGGTGGAGACTTCGTATGCCGCTGCGGTTGCACGACCCGCAGCCGACTGCGCATCTTGCGCCGCGGCCGATAACTTACCAATCGCCTGCTGTGCGTCGCTCGCTGCCGTGCTGTTTTCCTTGAGCGCGGCCATGATCGCCGCATGGAATTCTGTAATCGTAGCCTCGAGCCTTTCCCGGCGGATATCGCGATCGGCGACTTCCCGGTCGCGTTCCTGCTCCAGCCACGATCGCGCCAGTGCATTGTCCCGGAATACCGTCAATGCGGAAAGGATGGCGCCGATTTCATCCGCGCTCGACGCCTTGGGCACCGGGTTGTTGAGATCGCCGTTCGCAATCCGTGAAACGGTTGCGATAACCTCGCCGAGCGGACGCTTGACGGCGAAGTGAAGCAGCAGCCAGCCGCCGGTGATCACAAGGGTGATTCCGACGATGAGTGCAATCAAGATCGTGCGTCTGGCATGTTCCGCACGCTGATCGGAGACAATCACCGCCGCCTTAGCCTGTTCCCTGGCGACATCGTCGGCCTTGAGCAGGAATTCACTGACGCGCTCAGCATGCCGCACCACCGCGAACAGATGAAAGATAAACTCGTCGCGTTCGCCCTTCGCTCTCTCCTCGCTGGTCTCCTCCCACGCCCATCGCATCTCCATCAGCGACTGGGTCAGCGCTGCTTGGTCTTCCTGGTTAAGAACGTCGCGCAAGATCGGACCAACCCGCCGCTGCACGATCGCAAACTGCGCCAGCATGGATTCGCCGAGGGTGATCGCCTTGTCTTGTTCTTCCTGCGTTAAGTCGAGACCCAGCGTCGCGAAGGTCGCCGCCGCCCGAAAGGCAGTTACCGCGATTGTATGGATGGCGTCGCTGCGTTGTTCGGCACCTCGTTCCGCCTCACGTTGGCTTTGCACCACCGACAGCTCGTGCAAGCTGAAGCCCACGATGGCAGCGGTCGCCAGCGCGCCGCCGGTAAGGATGCCCATGATCCGGTGCCGGAGGCCGAGGCGCCTTAGCATGGTTAGGGCTCGCAATGACAGGGCAGATGACAAACAACTGACTGGCTAGACGTCAACTCTTATGCTCTTCGACCACATCGCCGGTGATTGGATGGAAGTAGATTTCGATCCGCTTGCCTTGTTTATCCTGACCGTAAATCTCGTAGCAGTTGCCCGTCGTCACCTTAAAAATTTTGTACCGGTAGCCGAGTTCGCCAATTTTCACTTTCATGGCGTTCTCGCTCATCCACTTCTCTTTCGGCTCGGACGTACAGGTGGGGCCGGCGAGAGCCGGATAAGGCAAGATTGCAATCGCAAGGACGATAAGAGTTTGTCGCATTGGGGTCCTCCTCCTCGACGCAAAGATTGCCGTCGCGGCTATAGCGTGTGTTCTTATGCTTAATGACAGGTAAAGTGAGCGATCACGGAGTCGTTATTGTTCAATCCAGCAAGCATTTTTGCGTGCGTATCATCCGACAATTGGTATGCCGATTAACACGCTCAATTCTTGCGCGTACCCGTGATCATGTCTTTCGCCGCGATGAGCCCGCCGCCGGCGATCAACGCCGCGGCAATCGCGAGCGAGACGCTTGCTTCTGCGTAGCCTGCGAGCACGAGGAAGGTCGTGGACAGAATTGGCGCGGCATAAGCTGCAGCGCCAAGCACGCGGATGTCGCCGCGTTTTACGCCGAAATCCCATGCGTAAAAGGCAGCTCCAACCGGTGCGGTGCCGAGTGCTGCGACCGCAAGCCATTCGCGCATATTCACCGGCCAGACAGTCTGCTCGAACGCCCAATGAAAAAACGCGGCCAGTATGGCCGTGACGAGACAAAACCCTGCCACCGCATCGGTCGGCACGGCGGCGAAACGCCGCGACAGCACCGAATATCCCGCCCAGACGAACGCGGCAACGAATGCCGCCGTGTAACCCGGCGCATATTCCGGCGCGAGTGTAAGCGCTGAGGCGCCAGTGAAAAGCACAACGGTGCCGCCAAGGCCAAACAGCGCACCCAACACATGATGCAATTTCAATTTCTCGCCGGGCAGTAGAGCCGAAAACAGTACGATCAGCAGCGGCCAGAGATAGTTGAGTAACCCCGCTTCCGCAGGCGGTGCCAGACGCAGCGCCATGAAGTAGAGCGCGTGATAGCCGAATAATCCGCAAATCCCGAGTGTCCAGACTTCAGGCGGCTGGCGCAACGCGCGGATCGCACCCCGGCGCCAAAGCCACGTCGCCGCACCAATTCCTCCCCCAATGGCGAAAGTCATGGCGGCAAGCTGGAATGCCGGCACGCGCCCCGACGCCGCGGTAAATAGCGCCAACAACGACCACATCATGATCGCCGTGAAACCGATGAGAGTCGCGGCGCGGAAAGACATGCTGGTGTTGAACGCGCCCTAGATTACCGTCACTAGGCCATGAACTGCCCGCCGTTGGCGGTGAGCGTCGAGCCGGTGATCAAACCCGCTTCATCCGAGGCGAGAAAAACGACACAGCGCGCGATCTCCTCTGGCTCGCCCAACCGGCCAATGGGAATTAGTGGCAAGATGCTTTTTTCCAAAACGTCCTTGGGCACCGCCTGCACCATCTCGGTATTGATGTAGCCCGGACAAATCGCATTGACGGTGATCCCGCTCCGCGCGCCCTCCTGGGCCAATGCCTTGGTGAAGCCGATCTCACCGGCCTTGGCGGCGGAGTAGTTCACCTGCCCCATCTGGCCTTTCTGCCCGTTGATCGAGGAGATATTGATGATGCGGCCGAATTTGCGCGTGCGCATGCCCTCGACCACCTGCCGCGTCATGTTGAAAAGCGAGCCGAGATTGGTGTTCACCACCGCCGTCCACTGATCAGCGGTCATGCGATGGAACATCGCATCGCGGGTGATGCCGGCGTTATTAACGAGCACATCCACCGGTCCGACATTGGCTTCGATTTTTTTCACGCCATTGGCACAGGCATCGAAGGAGGAAACATCCCACTTGTAAATGGCGATGCCAGTCTCAGCATTGAATTTGTGCGCGGCCTCGTCGTTACCGGCGTAAATTGCGGCGACTTTGTAATCTGCGGCTTTCAGCGCCTTCGATATCGCGGCACCGATCCCGCGCGTACCTCCCGTAACCAATGCAACGCGTGCCATGACGCTACCCCTCCCATAAACTAGTCGCTGTCATGCCCCGCGACCCGTCTTCGCCAAGGCCTCGACGGGCCGATACTTGAGCCCTCCGAAGCGTGAGCGAAGGAGGGAGGTGGGGCATCCAGTAACCACGAACGTCTCTGATAAGTTCGCTCGAATGGTGATTACTGGATCATCCGCTTTCGCGAATGATGACGTTGAATTTCCAGCAACGCTATGCCCATTCACCGCTCAACGCACATGGCGATGCCCATGCCGCCGCCGATGCAGAGCGTGGCAAGCCCCCTCTTCGCCTTGCGCTTTCCCATTTCATGCAACAGCGTCACCAGGACGCGGCCGCCTGAGGCGCCGATCGGATGACCGATGGCTATGGCGCCACCATTGACGTTGACCTTGGCCGGATCCCAGCCGAGATCTTTGTTCACCGCGCAGGCCTGCGCCGCGAAGGCCTCATTTGCTTCAACCAGATCAAGATCCTCAATTTTCCATCCTGCCTTCTTTAAAGCGGCGCGCGATGCCGGAATCGGGCCCGTACCCATGATCGCAGGATCCACCCCGGCATGCGCCCAAGATACGATGCGCGCGAGCGGCGTCTTACCGAGCCTCAAAGCCTCGCTTGCCTTCATCAGCACCAGCGCGGCCGCACCGTCATTGATCCCAGAAGCATTGCCCGCGGTCACGGTTCCTTCTTTGTCGAATGCCGGGCGCAATTTTCCGATCGAATCGATTGTTGTTCCGTGCTTGGGATACTCGTCGGCGTCGACGATCACATCACCCTTGCGCGATTTGATCGTAACCGGGACGATCTCGTCCTTGAATCTACCGGTCTTTTGGGCAGCCTCAGCTTTGTTCTGCGAGGCCACAGCGAACTCGTCCTGCTGAGCACGGGTGATCTGATATTGCTTGGCGACATTCTCAGCGGTGTTGCCCATGTGATAGCCGTTGAAGGCGTCCCACAGGCCGTCCTTGATCATGGTGTCGACCATCTCAAGCGCACCCATCTTAGTGCCGTTTCGCAAATGCGCCGCGTGCGGCGCCTGGCTCATAGATTCCTGACCGCCGGCGACAACAATGTCGGAATCTCCGTTGAGAATCGCCTGATATCCGAGCGCGACCGCACGCAGGCCTGAGCCGCAAAGCTGATTGACTCCCCAGGCGGGACTCTCAACCGGGATGCCAGCGCCAATGGACGCCTGGCGCGCCGGATTTTGCCCCTGACCGGCAGTCAAAATCTGACCCATGATGACCTCGGAGACCTTGGCACCTTCTATGCCTGCCCGTTCCAGCGCTGCCTTGATCGCAATCTTGCCGAGTTCATGAGCCGGCAGCCCTGACAGCGCACCATTAAAGGCGCCGACCGGCGTGCGCGCCGCGCTGACGATGACAATGTCGTCTTTCATCGAAGCAACTCCTCTGTCTGGACGAGACCGGTAACTTAAGGGAAATGGCGGCAGCATGGAGCCCTGCCGCGAATGCTGTCCCGGACCGTCCGCCTATCGGTCCCTGACGTCCTCGATAACATGGAAAATAGTATCAAGAAATCGCAGGCTCCATGAGCGAAGCGTAAACGAGGGCTGCATAAAACGGTGGCCCCGTTGCCGGAAACCGCCTATTTTGCCGTCACCGACACAAACCACCAGGCCCGGAAAGGCAGCCGACCGTGAACGTCATGGCCACGCCCGCAGAACCGATTACGATCAAGAAATACGCGAACCGTCGGCTCTACAACACCGGCACAAGCACCTACGTGACGCTGGAAGACCTCGCCACGATGGTGAAGAGCGGCGAGGATTTCGTGGTCTATGACGCCAAGACCGGCGAGGACATCACGCGCTCTGTGCTGGCTCAAATCATCTTCGAACAGGAAAATAAGGAGGGGCAGAATTTGCTCCCAATTAATTTCCTGCGTCAGCTCATCCGCTTCTATGGCGATAGCATGCAGATGCTGGTACCGCGCTATCTCGAGGCCTCTATCAGCCAGCTGACCCGCGAGCAGGAAAAATTTCGCCAGCAGATGGCACAAGCCTTCGGCATCGGAAATTTCGGTGCGCTTGAAGATCAGGTACGGCGTAACATGGAGGTGTTCGAAAAGGCGTTCTCGATGTTCACACCATTTGCCAAGCGCGAGGATGAGCGCGGTACACCGGAAAAGAAGGCTGAGCCAAGTGGCGACATCGACGAGCTCAAGCGCCAGCTCGACGATATGCAAAAACGCCTTGATCGCATGACTGACAAGGACAAATGATTATCCGCTTGGCGGATGTTGTGATGTTGTCGCGGCCACGTTCGGGCTTGAGTTGAAGGTCAGGCTGTCGCGGCGTCCGATGCGACCGCCGACGCCCACGGCCGCTCGGTGGAAGCGAGCCCGAGCAAGGCGCCCTGCAGATACGTGCAGCCCCATTCCGTGAGCATTGCGGCCGCCTTCTCGTCCTGCACCCATTCGGCCACCGTCGAAAGGCCGAGTCGCTGCGCCAGTTCGATCGCGGCGCGGGCAAAAGCGCAATCATCCTGCGAGCGAACGAGATTCTGCACGAAGGCACCGTCGATCTTGACGATATCAACGCCGAGTTTGCGCAGGTTGCGAAACGACGTATAGCCAGCACCAAAATCGTCGATGGCAATGCGGCAGCCAAGATCTTTGATGCGCGTGACGAAGCCGCGCATATCGTCGATATCGTGAATTGCCACCATTTCGGTGATCTCGACGATGAGGCGTTCACCGACGCCATGATGGCTGTGCAAGAAGCCCGCGAGTCGCGTCCACCAGTTCGGATCGATGGTGGACGCGGGTGAGGCATTTAGGCTCACCGACAGTTCCGGGGCGGCCGCGAGTTCGGCCATGGCGAGCTCAAGCACACGTTGGTCGAGCAAGCGAATGAGGCCAAGACGCTCAGCGATCGGCACGATGTCCTTGGCGTGAATGAGAGCTCCGTCCGCGCACTGGATCCGCATCAAGCATTCATGAAATGCAACGCATCGCGTTGCACTCTCGACCACCGGCTCATAGGCGAGCAGGATGCGCCGATCGTTGAGCGCAGTGACGATTTTATCGGTATAGCGAACGTTTTCGCGGCGAATCGCCTCACGCTCGACATTCGGGCGATAAGCGAGGAACGAACCGGGACGCTTGGCTTTCGCGGCATTGAGCGTCTCTTGCGCGCGCGCAAGGACCTCATGAACCGTATGGGCGTGTCGTGGCATGGTGATGCCGCTGATTGTAGCAATAGCGGTTACCGCGCCAGCGGTCGTGATCACGACATCATCGCGGATGCAAGCAAGTAAACGATTGGCGGCGACGGCCATGTCGTCCGGCGAACAGTCCTTCAGAATGATGCCGAACTTGTTTCCGGAAAATCGGCCAAGACAATCCTCGCCGCGCAATTTGCCGCGCAGGCGCTTGGCGACTGCTCCGATGACCTCGTCGGCGACGTCGTAGCCATAGGCCTCGTTGATGCGGGATAGATTGTCGACCGCGGTGAGAAGGAAGCCGCAGGATGAGCGGGCGCGTTCGGCCTCCTGTAGCCGGCTTTCGAGAATCTCAGTCAAATGCCAACGGTTGAGCTCGCCTGTTAGCCCATCGAATCGCGAAAGATAGGCAAGCTTCTGATCGCGCTCGTAGCGATCGTTAATGACGCGGATTACGCCATGCGCCCGTAATGGCCGGCCGTCAGAGTCGGCAAACCATCGGCCGGTATCTTCGATCCATAACCTTTCACGGCGTGGCATTGCGCGTAGGCAATATTCAATCTGATACGGCACACCTTTGCCGTCGTCCGATTGCGTCGCGCGCATCACCACGTCGAAGCGCGTGTGTTTATTTCCCGGATCAAGCAGATTGGCGTAACATCGCCCGCTCGCGATTTCAGTGGCGTCGCTTAGCCCGAGCACCTGGCTCGCATTCGGCCCCCAAGCAAGGGTATCGGCGTCGATCTGCCATTGATAGGCGGCCTCACCGACGGATTCGAGAATCGCAGCCGTATTGGGTAGCGTTGCATCCACCGTGGCATGCTTTCCAGCGCCGCCACTTTGTCCCATCAGACAAGGCTGCTCGCCGTCCACGTTAAGGCGCGCGCGTGCGCGGGGCTTCCGATTATCGGCAGTCAAGGCCGACCCTTTTTGGAACGCTGCGACCGCGCCAAAGTTGACTGGTCGGCGACAGAACCGAGTCGAGGCTATGCGAAAAACCTAAACATTCCGAAAAGCAGCGGCATTGGCTTTGATGGCTGCCGCTAGCGCCGATCGGCATGGCGTTTGCGACATCCTGTACGAACGGGAACGATATGTCCCGAAACGAGACAGGAGGCGGCATTGGGCGGGTCAGATCTTTACATTTCGACAGCTTCAGGTGCCACCACGACGACGCGCAGCGCGTGGATGAGAAGGCCCCCTGCCTCCGCCTGCCGCGATCTTGTAGCCATTCCAACGATTGCCAGGCTCAAAGCACCCCAAATGTCCATCCGGCGGCCCTCCGCGGCATTTCTCGCCCAACTGATCGCGACCGCCGATCAAGCGCCGCAGACCCGCGAACGCCGACGTGCGGAGCCGCTGGAAGCAGCACGGCATTACGTCACAACCGCTGCGACACCTGCTTTCACCGGCGGTTCCATCCTGCATTCCATGTAAGGCGCCGGTCCGCGCGAGGCTCAATAGCCGAGCGCGCAGCCATCCTTGCGCGGATCGGATGCGCCGATCAGCACCCCGCGTTCCCAGTCAATCCGGATCGCCTGACCGCCGCCGAGCGGCAGCGGCCGAACCATGATGTCGTGGCCGCGGCGCTTAAGACCATCGATCGTGGCTGCAGGTATGCCGCGTTCGACCATCGTCTTTTCGCCTTCGAAGAACACCCGGGGACCGTCGATGGCCGCCTGAATATCCATTCCGTAATCGACCATGTTGGAAATAAAATGGGCGTGCCCCATTGCCTGATAGCCGCCGCCCATCACACCGAATGACATCTCGCACCGCCCATCGCGCATCGCGAGCGCGGGAATGATGGTGTGCATTGGCCGTTTGTTCGGTCCGACGCAATTTGGATGATCGGGCTCGACAACGAACCCCCACCCGCGATTGTGCAGCATGATGCCGGTCTTCTCGGTGGCGATGCCGACGCCGAACGAGGAGAACAGCGAATTGATCATCGACACCGCCATTCGGTCGCGGTCGACAATCGTGACGAGCACGGTGTCGCCGCGCGGCGCGGGCGCCTTTGGCAATTCGACGCGGCGGGTGCGATCGATGCGCGCGGCAAGATCGGCGGCAAATGCGCGGTCGAGCAGCGCAGTGGCTGCAATGCGCATGAAGCTTGGATCGGCGAAATGCGTGTCGCGCACGGCATACGCGAGCCGCCCGGCTTCGAGCGCGATATGGAATCGTTCCGGTCCGAATGGATCAAGCGCCGATAGTTCGAACCGCTCCAGGATGTTCAGGAGCACCAGCGCGGCAAGCCCCTGTCCGTTTGGCGGTAACTCCACGATATCGAGATTGCGATAGGCGTTCGCGATCGGACGTACTTCGTCGCCGCGATGGACCGCAAAATCCGATGCCGTGAGCGTTCCGCCGCGCGCAGCGACAGTCGCTGCGATGTCTTCAGCAATGGCCCCGTTGTAAAAGGCGCGTGCGCCATTCGCGGCTATTGTTTTCAGCGTTGTGGCGAGCGCTGGGAACTTGATGACGTCGCCCGCGACGGGCGCCTGCCCTTCGGGGAGAAAATGTTTCGTCGCGCCGGGATCGCCGCGTAGGCGTTCGATGGCGAAGGCCCAGTCATGGGCGACTCGCGGGGCGACTGGAATGCCCTGCTCTGCATGCAGGATCGCGGGCACGAGCGCACGATCGAGACCTAAGCGCCCGTGCGTCTTGAGAATCGTGTCCCACGCTTCGACCGCGCCTGGCACGGTCACGGCATGGATGGAATCCATGCCAATCGCCCGGATTCCTTGGCCGATAAGACTTTCCGCATTGATCGCGGCACCGGTGCGGCCGGAGCCGTTATAGCCCCACGGCTCCGCACCCGGTTTGACGACGAGGCAGAAGCAGTCGCCGCCGATGCCGGTCATGTGCGGCTCGAGCACGCTAAGCAAGGCGACCGCGGTCACTGCCGCGTCAGCGGCATTGCCACCCGCGCGCAATGTCTCCACCGCGGCCAGTGTCGCGAGCGGATGCGAAGTCGCAGCCATGGCTTCGCTGGCGATCACGGTCGAGCGGCCGGGGAAATGGAAATCGCGGGTCATGTGGATGAAGTCCAGCGGCTGTCATGCGAAGACGCGCATGCCATGTCCGCCCGTTTATGGCGGCGGATTGTTCGTATCTTATTGCGGCAGATGATCGGTATCGAGAGCGATATCGCGTTGCGCCGTACGAATCGTGACCGAGAAGCCGGACACTACATCGACGAATGACAACGCCAAGAGAATGAAGAAGGTCGAGGTCGCGGCTTTGTGCACGATCATGAATTCAGCAAGCATGGCGATGAATAGTAAGAGCGACAAGATATGATCGACGATCGCGCGCGTGCCGAATCGTGTCGCTTTGAGGATTTCCACAAACAGTAGCAAGATACCGAGCAGCAGCAGGATATCGCTCGTCGTCACGCCCCACTCGGCGCCCGACAGCATCCGCACCGTGAACAGCGTGTCGTTGAAGCCGGTGCCGAACAGGAAGGCGATGATGTTGTAGATCGCGAATGGGATCAGCAGCAGGGGAAAACCGACGAGAAACATGGATTGAGCCTCCTCCTGCTGTCGCTGCGATACTTCGGACGTCCGCGTGGATCAAACCTCGGTCTTTGCCTTCAAAACCTGGCGGCCTTTGTACATGCCGGTCTTGAGATCGATGTGATGGGGACGGCGCAATTCGCCGGAATCCTTGTCCTCGATATATGTCGGCTGCTTGAGGGCATCGGCGGAACGGCGCATGCCGCGTCTCGACGGAGATACTTTGCGTTTCGGCACGGCCATGGCGTCGGTCTCCTGCAATACGGTCGGGGGGCAAGGCACCCGAATTGTGACTTGAATTTGCCGGGCTTATAGAGGAAGCCTCCCGCGAAGGCTAGCGTCTCGATCGAAAGCATTCGTCGACGCCGGCTGCAACGGCGGCCCGCGTCTCGTAGATGCCTGCGAGCCGCCGCAAGCCGGCGCCGGGTACACGCGCATTGCGGCGCCTGGGATTGGGCAATACGGCGGCGAGCAGGGCCGCCTCTCGGGGCGCAACATCGCGTGCCGATTTGCCGAAGGCGCGGCGCGCGCCGGCTTCCGCGCCGAATTCCCCGTTCGGACCCCATTCGACGACATTGAGGTAAAGTTCGAGAATGCGGTGCTTCGGGAGGATGAAATCCATCCACAACGCGAGTGGGAACTCGAGCGCTTTTCGCAGGTAGCTACGACCCGGCCACAGAAAGAGATTTTTCACCGTCTGCTGAGTGATGGTTGAGCCCCCGCGAAGCTCGCTTACGTCATCGGCGCTGAGGATCGCTGCGCGCAGCTCCCGCAAGTCAACGCCATTATGAGTGCAGAACCGCGCATCCTCGGCGATCACCACCAGCCGTGGGAGAGCCGGAGCCATGGCATCAAGCGGCAAATAAGCGTGCACGACGCGCGCGCCGGTCATCCAACGCCACACCATGGGTGTAGAGACCGCGGGCACGAAGCGATAGAGCGGCGTCAACAGATACGGCAGCAACAGTATGGCGAATACGGCGAGTACAAGCGCAAACAGAAGGCGTCCAGGAACGCGCTTTCGCGAAGGTTGAGGCGGCGGCGACGCGTCGATGATCATCAATCAATGCCGTTAGTAAGTGAATAGAAGTTGGTCGCCTTCATCTTTAGAGGAAATCCTGTACAACTTCACAGCAGATGCGGCGTTCGGCCGCGAGCGTTGACGCATGACAAAAACGCCTGACTATCCTCGCTTTGCCGCCGCGCTCGAAGCCGTCGCGCGCGATGTCGAGCGCCTACTCGCGGAACTGCTGAGCGATCCGCTTGCGGAGGGAGAGGTCTCGCGGCCGGCGCGTCTTGTCGAGGCCATGTGCCATGCGAGCCTTGGGGGTGGCAAGCGATTGCGACCTTTTCTTGTAGTTCAAAGCGCGGAGCTGTTCGCCGTGCCGCGCGAGCGCGCGCTGATGGCCGGCGCCGCGCTTGAATGCGTGCATTGTTATTCCCTCGTCCACGACGATTTGCCGGCAATGGACAACGACGACATGCGCCGTGGGCGGCCAACCGTGCACAAGGCATTTGACGAGGCGACCGCGATCCTTGCCGGAGATTGTTTGCTCACTTTCGCCTTTGATCTGCTGTCACGGCCGCAAACTCACTCCGACGCGTCCGTACGCATCGCGCTGGTATTAGCGCTTTCGCGCGCAGCCGGATTGGGCGGCATGGCCGGCGGACAGATGTTCGATCTCGCCGCGGAGGGACGCTTTGCCGAGAAGCTGAGCTTCGATGAATTCGAGGTTGCACGGTTGCAGTCAATGAAGACCGGTGCGCTCCTGCACTTAGCCTGCATTGCCGGCGCGCTTCTTGGCGCGGCGTCGCCCGACGCGCATGCCGCGCTATCGCAATATGGACGCGCACTGGGTCAGGCCTTTCAGATCGCTGACGACTTGCTCGATGTGGAAGGCGATCCGGCCCTGCTTGGCAAGTCGGCACGCAAGGATGCGCCAAGCGGGAAAGCGACGCTTGTCGGCATTCTTGGAATTACCGAAGCACGCAAACGGCTCGGGAGGCTTGTTGCCGAGGCTGAGACAGCGCTTTCTCCATTCGGAGCTAAAGCGGACATATTGCGTGCAGCGGCGCACTTCGTCGCCGAACGGCACAATTGATCGATCTGGGCGGAGCTCTGGAACATGCGCATGCCAAGCAAAACAGATAGAAGGCCAATGACGGTCCGCGTCATGCGCAATCACGGCAAGCTGATCGCGTGCGGTTTATTTGCGTTGGTTCTATTCTATTTATTGCCAGCGGCTTGGCGGGCTGCAACGCGTGCGTTGATCGGCTGGGACATCTCGATCGCGATCTATCTTGCGCTCGCTTTCATCGCCATGAGCAATTTCGATCTCAAGCGGGTGCGCAGCCGCGCCGCCGATCAGGATGAAGGCGCTCTCCTAATCCTGTTGTTGACAACCATGGCCGTGATCGCGAGCCTCGTCGCGATCGTCGTACTGCTGGGCGAGGTGCGGATATCGGAAGGGCAATCTCAGACCGGTTATTTTGCCCTCGCGGCGGTGACGGTACTGGTGTCATGGACGCTCACCCACACGATCTTCGCACTTCACTATGCACATGAATTCTATGGCGGGGCAGATTTGGGCCGCGGCGGCGGGTTGTCATTTCCCAATGAGAGGCAGCCGGATTATTGGGACTTCGTCTATTTCTCCTTTGTCATCGGAATGACTTTCCAGGTCTCCGATGTGCAGGTCACGACCAAGCGGGTCCGCCGGCTCGTGGTCGCGCATGGCGTTGTATCGTTTTTCTTCAGCGTCGCAATCCTTGCGCTAACGGTGAACATCGGCGCCAATCTGATTTAGTTAGTTGATTGAAAAAGCACCGGAATTCTTGACATAGGTCAATCAGGTGATGGAACCGTAACGTGACCTTGCCGCAATCGGCTGCTACATCCGGCATCATGTTGGCGCGCCGTCTATCTATACTTTTCTCGATGCGCCCTCTCTCGACCACGCTTGTCATTCTGGCGGTGGCTGTCGCCGTCGCCTATTACCTGTTTCCAGACCGGACCATGGCTCCGGCTGAATCCGGGTTTCACCTCGCCAAGGCCGATCGCGGCGACATCATCGCAACCGTGAACGCCACCGGCACGATCAATCCGACCACGACGGTGATCGTCGGCTCTCAGCTTTCCGGGCAGGTCGTCGAAATTCTCGCCGACTACAATTCCGAGGTGAAAGCCGATCAAGTGGTCGCGCGACTAAACTCCGACCAGATCCGCGCGCGTCTCGACGCCGCACGCGCCGACCTTGACCAGATGCGCGCCCAGCAGCTCGTCCAGAAAGGGCTAATTGAAAAGGTGCGCGCGGACACGGAGAAAGCACACGCCACGAGAGCCGATGCCGAGGCGCAAGTGCAGCGTAACGAGGCGCTGCTGGGCGACGCCGAGCGAATCTTCAAACGCCAAAGCGATCTGCGTTCACGCGGATTCGCAGCCGAAGCCACGTTCGATACCGCGCGAACGACCCGTGACGCTCAACAGGCTGCGCTCAATTCGGCGCGCGCGCAAATAAGGTCCGCCGAAGCGCAAATTCATGGACTTGCCGCCGATCTGCAGGTCGCGGAGGCAAATCTCAAGGCGGTCACCGCGCAAATCGCGCAGCGCGAGGCGGCTGTGCGGCAAATCGAAGTCGACCTGCGCAACACGGATATCCGCTCGCCGGTCTCCGGCGTCGTCGTCCAACGCAACGTCGAGCTTGGGCAGACCGTGGCCGCTTCGTTGCAGGCTCCGATCTTGTTTCTCATCGCCGACGATCTGCATCGCATGGAAATCGCCGCCAACATCGATGAGACCGATGTCGGCCGCGTCAAGACCGGGCAAACCGCCATCTTTACGGTCAATGCCTATCCGGGCCGCAATTTCGAAGGCACAGTCAAGCAGGTGCGGCTTGGCTCACAGACCGTGCAGAATGTTGTGATCTACACGACGATCATTTCCGTCGATAATCCGCGCCTTGAATTGCTTCCCGGCATGACGGCCAATTTGCGCATCGAGACCGACCGGCGCGTGAACGTCG